>NZ_MQAD01000006.1:0-17221 GCF_001996285.1 Anoxybacillus kestanbolensis
AACTCACTCTGATTCCTTCACGTTAACTGAATTTATACTGTCTACTTTTCGGATCGCAGTGCACAGGCACCGATCCTTAAGTGAAAAAAACCCCAGATCCCGAATGCAAAGGTCATTCGGTAAAATCGTGTGCTGGGTATGATAAGCAAAACGGGCATCGGAATCATTGGCCTGTTGGACGCACAGCTGAAGACAGGTTCCCGATAACAGCTCATACTCAAATTGGATTTTGGCGCCAGATGAAACCGAACCTTGATAGTCCTCACCATAGTCGGCTGGAAGTAAAAAACTGGTAGAGTCTAAGATCCGCAGACGGGTGAAACAAGCGCGATACGTCTCAGTGATGGAAGAGAGTGCCGGACGTTGATGCATCAGGAGAGTAAAAAAGACCTCTTTTAAAAACGCCACGGCACGAGGCGTAAACCGCTGATTCAGTTCTTCATTCGAGAGAGAGCAATCATGCCAGAGCGCCAAATCGGCACACAACCGCTGAAGCGACTGACAGGCGAGCGATCCGTCTCCCCAAGCACATAGCGTCAGAAAGGCTTCCGCTGTTAATGAACGCTGCCGCTGAATGAATCCGACTTTCCGTGCCAGACGGGTCAGTTCTTCAGAGGAGAAGAGTTGACGAATCGTTGTTATCCATGCCTTCATCTTTTTTGCCATCAAAAAACAATCCTTTCCAACGATGATTTTCGTTAGAAAGGATACCATGTTTTTGGCGCTGAAAAAAGATCAAATTCTTAACTTGATGGCTATGGGATCGGCCTCCCCTGATTTGGAAGGGGGTGATGCCGATGACAGTATTTGAAGCATTGATGTTTTTTCGCAAGTCGCATGGTTTCAATACTGTCGCACAATCAAAAGAAATAATCCACCCTTAAGTTAACGAGGCGCTTAGGCGGATTATTTCCTTCTGCTCGCGCCGACCCCCTTTATGGGAACCGTCTATTGCGGGGCTGAAGGTGCAGCAACACCTTTGGCTTCACTCGTTATTTTGTCATCTCGAACCGAGAAGACCGCCACTTCCCAGCGTGAGCGTAAGTGGGAGAGCGTTCAATTTACGTCGATTACAACGTAATCCCAGTACGTTTTTCCAAGATAGACGAGTAATGCCCATTTTCCCGATTCACCAAGCCTCATATTTGATGGTATATGTGCGTCTGCACCATTATTCGGACCTCCTGGAACTCCCGTTGTCCAAACGGTTTTTCCGTCTAGTGTTAACGCAGGAGCTATATCGTTGCTGCCTTTTTTCACTGCAACGATTGTCAGTTCTCCTTCTGGAATGGAGTCCCCCCAGAAATGCCACATGTATTTGCTATCTTTGTTTGCTATAAACGGTGCATCAATGAAACCCACTTTGTTTGGTACTCCGCGCATTTTATAATTTCCAGATTGAAAAACCGGGCTTACTTCCCAATTGATATGACTGATTACTTTTTGATCTATTTTAACAGGTATTTTTTCAATATCACTCATCTCTTTTACCGAAGCTGTAGATTCAGCATTTTGGGCTTGTTTTTCATTCTTTTCCCATATACTGCATGCGGATAAAGAAAAAAGGATTACGATGACTAGCAAATGTTTCACATTTTCACCACCTTTCACTAATTTAATGATATCATATTTTTAGCGATTCCTCCCCGACTTTCGCTATCGCTTAGAAGTCGGGTTCTCCTCGCTTATTCCCAAGATGAAAGGAACATAACCCCCCCAGGCGCCAACCCGTTGTCAAAGCAGCCAGTACGCAAGCGGAGCGGTAAGGACGAGCGTTAATACGATTCGATAGAACCAGAGGACAAGCCATAACGTCTATAAGGAGAGGTTAACCATTTAAAGCGCATCGATCAAACACATGGTCGTCTTCAACCTCCGCTTATCTTCATATAGACTTTTGCCATCTTTTACTTCAACTGTCCTATTTTGGTTCATCACCAAAAGATGTACTTGCACCTGTCATGAAAGTATGTTAGCTGTTTCTAACCGAACTCGCAGTGCAAAACGCTGGATATTTCGGTATCCGTATCCCCGACGTTTCATCAGCTTGATCTTGTTATTCGTTCCCTCCATCTTCCCATTCGAATAATGGGATAAAATGCACGATATCATTTCGTCTGTTCGTTTGACGAGTGATTTTGCGATGGCACGAACAACGGAACAAGGACAAAACAAATACCGATGAATCCAAGCCTTCAAGCGTCGTTTCGCCTGTTGCTCATCTTTGCTTTTGAACACATAGCGAACAAGTTGGAGCGATTGGTAAAAAGACTTTAAGTCACCACTTTCATTACACCATTCTCGTATGATTTGACGTTCTTCCTCTGTTAATTTCTCTGGACATTGGCTCAATAAACGGCAAACGGAACGAACATTTCCGTGTTTCTTGCCTCCTTTGCCCAAATATTTGCGACATCGTTCTAACGCATCGGTAAACAGCTGAATGACATGGAAATAGTCGACGACATGTGTCGCCTCTGGGCAAACCCGTTGAATCACTTTTTTCATCGCTGGAGCCAAGTCACTCACGACATACTGAACGGAACGAGACACATGAGCCAATGCACGCCCAATGGCTTCCTCGTTCTTTCTTGCTTCAATGGCATACACTTCTCCCGTTTCGGCATCCATGATCGCCACTCCATAGTCGTGCCCTTTTCGAAAAGCAAACTCATCGACACAAACCGCCTTTGGTTGGACGTCATTCGATAGGAAGGAAGGGGCATGGGTATAAAACCATCGTTCAACGGTCGTGTAAGGCAGCTTGAGCATACGAGCCACCGCCTGAATGGATGTTCCGATGCAAGATTGCGCGACCCATCGCTGAAACGCATCCGTCGCCACACTTCGAGGAGAGATGGCTGGATACGACGTGCTGAACGTCACGCCGCACGTACGACAACGTCTGCGCTCGACAAGAAGTTCGATCCAAAAAATTCCGATTCGCTGAGCATAGCCATGCATCCATTGCTTCTTTTTGTCTGTCATTTTGATCGTGCGCTTCAAGCAGACAGGACATAACGGGCATTGTTCGGGTAGAGAAAGTTCGAAAATCCAACGTTCCCCTTCTTTTCGCACCTTTTGAATCAAAACATCTGGTAAATCGATGAGTTCTTTGATAAACTGAGAGTACATGCGAATTTCCCTCCATGGTTCGGTTTGGTCACCTTTACCATACAGGAAAATTCGCATTTTTTGTACCCTCTATGCACACCCACCTTAAATGATCAAGTACAACTTGTGGTGAAGAGCCTATTCTTTAACTTTTAGCAATCGCATGCTGTTTAATGTTACGATTAATGTTGCTCCCATATCGGCAAATATCGCTAACCATAGCGTTAACCAACCAGGCACAATTAACAGTAATGCCAATGCCTTAATCCCTAAAGAGAAAGTAATGTTTTGCTTAATAATCGCTAAAGCTTTGCGGCTCAATTTAATCGTATATGGCAATTTGCTTAAATCATCAGACATTAAGACAATATCGGCTGTTTCTAGGGCTGTATCGGTTCCAGCACCACCCATTGCCACACCAACGGTTGAAGCTGCAAGAGCTGGTGCATCGTTCACACCATCTCCAACCATCGCAACACTTCGATACTTGTCGCGAAGCTCTTTGATGAAATTCAGTTTATCTTCTGGAAGTAAATCGGCTTTAATATCGGAAACACCGACTTGTTTTCCGATGGCTTCGGCTGTTCTTTGGTTATCTCCCGTCAGCATCACCGTTTTTTCAATACCGACTTGATGGAGTTTTCGAATAACCTCTTTGGATGATTCTCTTATTTCGTCTGCCACGGCAATTAACGCCAGAATTTCTTTTTCCGTCCCTAATACCATGACCGTTTTCCCTTGTATTTGAAGGGTTGTAATTTGTTCTTTTATTTCTGATTGGATGCCATTTGGAAGAAGTTCTTCAAAAAGACCTGGACTTCCGACATAATACATTGCGTTATTTACTTTGGCTTTGACCCCTTTACCTGTAATGGATTGGAATTCTTCAACCGATACATCATTAAAATTCAATCCATCTTCTTCTGCTTTTCTTATAATGGCGGAAGCAAGTGGATGTTGTGAGCCTTTTTCAATGGCTGCTGTAATGGTCATTAGTTCATTTTCATCGCCATTATAAGTGACCACATCGGTGACGGAAGGAACACCTTTTGTTAATGTTCCTGTTTTATCAAAAGCGATGACTTTTAGAGATCCTGCTTCTTCTAAATAGATGCCACCTTTAATTAGCACCCCGTTTTTCGCTGCATTTCCAATGGCGGTTACAATCGCAACAGGAGTGGAAATGACCAGCGCACACGGACAACCAACTACTAATACAGCTAGACCCCGATAAATCCATTCGCTCCAATCAGCACCCATAAATAATGGCGGAATAACGGCTAGTAAAAGAGCAAAAATGATAATGGCTGGTGTATAGTATTTGGCAAAACGATCCACAAATGCTTGAGAAGGCGCTCGTTCTGCTTGAGCTTCTTCCACTAAATGGATGATTTTCGAAAGGGTTGTATCTTCCACTCGTTTTGTCACTTTTACTTCCAATAAACCTTCTTCATTCAATGTTCCTGCAAAGACTTCATCACCGACTGTTTTGGTTACTGGAACACTTTCTCCCGTAATGGCAGCCTGATTTAGCGTAGATGTACCCTTGATGACGATTCCATCCATCGCTAATTTCTGACCAGGCTTTACGATCATAATATCCCCGACTTGAATATCGTCAACAGGGACCATCATTTCTTCATTTCCTCGACGAATTAATGCTTCTTTTGGAGCAATATCCATCAACGATTCAATGGATTGACGAGCTTTATCCATGGAATAACGCTCTAAGGCTTCACTAATAGCAAAAAGGATGACAACGGTTGCACCTTCTCCCCATTCACCAATCGCTGCAGCTCCTAAAACCGCCACTGTCATCAGCGTATTCATATCAAAATTCAATCGAACTAGGTTCTTGAACCCTTTAATAAATAGCGAATATCCACCAATTAAAATCGCTGCAGCATACCCAATCGTCGCAAAGAAATGCTCTTCTCCGTATTGCTTCCCTAAAAACCAACTAATCACAAGCAAAACAGCGGAAATATACACTTTGATGTTCTCTTTTTGCTTCCAAAAAGGTTCACGATTGACTGCTTTTTCTTTATCTTCCCGAATCTTCAAATTTTCAAAAGCCCCTGCTTTTTCTAATTCTTCGATGGTTGTTGTACCCCAAACGGTAATTTTAGATGCTCCAAAGTTTACTTTAGCATCTTGAACACCTGGCAATGATTTTACATTATTTTCAAACTTTGCCGCACAGTTTGCACAAGTAAATCCTTGAACACGGTAGGTTTTCGCTTCTGATTTAGATAATTTTGCTTGTTGTTCAGACACGGACTTTCACCTCTTTATCATGTACTAACGCAATCATGATTAACTGCTTAATATGGTCATCATCCAGCGAATAAAATGCTAGCTTTCCTTCTTTTCGATACTTTACAATCCCTTGTTTATAAAGGGTGCGTAAATGATGGGAAGTTGTTGCAACAGAAGCCCCGATGATATTAGCAATATCACATACACATAACTCTTCATCTTGGCAAAGTGAATAGACAATTTTTGCCCTATTTTCATCTGCCAGTGCTTTAAACAACAGGACAACACTGGATATATCTTCTTTTTGCAATTCCCCTTGTATTCGATTGACTTTTTCTTCGTCATAACAATAAATTTCACATGTATCTTTCTTACTCATTCATTATCCCCCTTTCATATTCAAATTTCCGTTTGAATATATTATACCCCATTTCTTTTATTATTCAAATATTTATTTGAATTAAAAACAAAAAAAGAATGGAATTTAAAAAAATCAACCCAATATTTACCGTGCGATTCATTTAATTAGCTACATCAAAAAATTCTATTGTAACTATTCACTCCGATAGTAGTATGTAAAGAAGCGCAACACAAATAGGGCATCCCCGTAATAGAAAATGCCCTAAGTGGTAGAAAGAACACGATCGAGCGTTTCGCCTGTCAACAGAAGACATAACGAATCCCACACGTTTTTTTCGTGTTTCGTCAGTGTGGAAACGATGCTTCTTGCGATGCAAAACGACTGCGCGAACGTTTCGTCACGAAATGTACCCGAGATGTTCCCTTTCACTTTGACCATGCGAATGAACAACAGTGCCTGGCACCGTTCGCTAATGAGCATCGCTAGTAAGAGAAAAACCGCAGTGCTGCCAATGAGGCAACGCTGCGGTTTTTATTTTAATACTTCTTCTCGATGGTTTAATTCAGGACGTATTTGAACAGCGAATCGATTTTCTGATCGCTCTCCAATCACCTGTGCAACATCATTGACGTGGGACAAAGAGGGACACAACATAGTTGAACAGCACCCGACACCGTTCGCTAATCTCCCAACCGTTCCCGTACTTCCTCCTCTGTCATGTCGAGAATATGGGCAACGTCTGTTATACTCATTCCTTTTTCGACCATTTTTCGAATCGTTTCATTTTTCCCTTCTTCTCGACCTTGTTCTAAGCCTTCTTTCAATCCTTCTTGTCTTCCTTCTTCCCGACTGCCGCGAATGTTTGAGAGTTGATCAAGGAGCCATTTCAGCCGCATTTCGTATGCGTAACGGTTTTCGGGGTCGACGCTTAAGTTTTGCCATTCTTCTAGCGCTTCTAAAATGTCTTGTTCTGTCATGGCTATTCCCTCCAATTCACGAAACATCTCTTCATCCATTTTTTTCGTTCGTCCATCGACAGCCGACAACATCGTTAGCCATGGCCATTCGGGCGATTGCTTCACTTCTCTCCGATATTTCTTCCATTTTACCATAAATTGTGACAAGTCGAGTACATGAAATTCAAGGTGATGGCTCCAAAGAAACTGTTCTTCGTCTTCACGAATGTGAAAAACGGTATGAAAGCGATCCGTTTCATGTGGGAAAAGGGGATAATTTAAGATGGCGATCATAATCGTTGGAGGGAGGATGTCGTACCGTTCTCCTTTCGATAGTGAAGATGAAAACAACCTTGCCCAGTAATACAATAGCCGTTCGGGCATACCGTATTGTGGGATGATTTGAATTTCAACGTGAATGCGCTCGCCGCGGTTTGTGCGAACGATGACATCTAACCGTCCAGTCTTACCGTCTTCTGTTTCTTTCGTTAGTTCGGTGTTTTCAAACTGTACGTCGATGATGCGATCATCTCCAGTCCGATGTAGCAACGCATTTAAAAACGCCATCGTGATTGACTTTCTGCTTGGGTGGCCGAACATTTGTTTAAACATAAAATCCATTTTTAAATCGAGGTATTGCATACAGATCATCCTTTCGTAGAATATAAGGGACAATTTGATTAAAATCGGGAAATAAGGGAAATGCAAAAGTAGAAAATTGAATTTTGCGGAAAATTTTTATGACAAATGGGGTGAAAAAGTGAGAGCATGAACCGTTTTTTAGGTTGAAAATTTAATTTTTGAAGGGAGAGAGTGATTAAAAGATAAAGTAAATTCCAACTGTTTAAATTCAGCCCACTTGATCATGTGGCTGAATAGTTACCATTTTTCAAATTCATCGTTTACCGATTGACCTTTTGCTTTCCCAAAGATAAAATGAAAGACAATTAAAGGAACGAAGGAGTCAGTATTTCTATGCCTAGCTTTCAATATGGCAAGACAACAATAGATTATGCAGTAGAGTATAAGCCAGAAAAGCGGGATGTGACGATATCGGTTGAATGGTTGGAGGGAGTGAAGGTCGTAGCTCCTGAGGGGATAGAGCCTACACTTTTACATTCTATCCTTTATAAAAAAGCTCCATGGATTATTGATAAATGGCAGGCGTTAAATCAAATTTCTGATTGCCCTGCTCCAAAAGAGTTTGTAAGCGGAGAGAAATTTGCTTATTTAGGGCGCAATTATCGATTAAAAGTATATAAAAGCGAGGAAGTTACAAAGCCGGTTCTTATGTTTAAACAAGGGAAATTTATTGCCACGGTGCCACCGCATTTAACAGAAGAGGAAAGAATCTCATTTTTTCAACAAGCGTTCAAAGATTGGTATATTCTGTACGGAGAAATGAAACTACAAGAACGTTTAAAAATTTATTGCCCTAAAATGGGAGTAACCCCTACGAAAATTAAATTAAAAGAACAAAAAATGCGCTGGGGAACATGCACAAACGAAGGAGCCATATACTTAAACTGGAGAATTATGATGGCACCCGTGCCGATTATCGATTATTTATTAGTACATGAATTAGCCCATTTGAAATATCCAAACCACTCCAATGATTTTTGGCATTTTGTTAAATCTGTGATGTCGGACTATGAACAAAGAAAAGAATGGTTGCGGATCAATGGCCCAACCTTAACTTTATAGACATGGAAAAGAGCCTCTTCTTACATAGTGAGGCTCTTTGCTCTCCTCTTTACTTTTTATAATGAACCATCGCTAATGACATAATCTGTTGCGTTACATTTTCTAACTGATCTTTAGGGATTACACTTGCCCGCAACTGCTTCTTAATTTTCTTCCGCATTTCTCGTTTTACATCTTCTTTGTTTACCCAATCAATGACTTGACTTTCCTCGGCAATAATGTCTGTTACAAGATGCGTCAACGCATCGATCGCATCTTTATGTTCTTCATCTGGAAGAAGCTGTTGGAACAGTTGATAGAACGGATATTGCTCTCGTGTAAAGCCGAGGTTTTGTGCTTGTTGGTTGACGTTTCGCATATCATTGACCATGCTGCGTAGCTTTTCTACCAATTCAGCGATATCCATCATTTTTTTCCGTCTTGCTTCGATTAGTTGCTCTAGCTTTTCTTTTAACGATGTATAGTATACAGGGTTTTCTTCCAGCTTCACTTTAATTTCATGGCGAATCGCATGTTCCATTTCCGCCGCCTGTGCTTCCTTCGATGGCGCTTTTTCTAACCGTTCATCAAACTTACTGGACAAAATATCAATTGGTTCATGGATGACTTCGACAGACTCAGCATATAGATGCTCTGCAATTAATTGTTTGACCTTCTCGCCACACTCGGAAATATCCATTTGTTCATCACGATATAACGTTTTTGCCATTTGCCGCACTTTACCTAAAAACTTTAAGTCTTCTACATATGGAGAAGCTTCAGGGTTCGGTAAAATCATATCCATTCGTTTGGAAAACTCTTTAAACGCTTTTTCAAACTCATGACGCACATCTTCAGGCTCTAATACTTGAACGCACGCATCGGCATCGCTTCGGTTAATATAGTCGAAAAAGCTCATTGCTTTTCGATGGGCTTGTTTTAACTTTGGCAACTCGCTTTCAATCGGCAACAACGCTCCTTGAATATCTTGTTTAGAGAAAATCGCTAACGCTTTTTCCAAAAATTTGGATACACCAAAGTAGTCTACAATGAGTCCATACGTTTTTCCTTCATATGTTCGATTTGTACGAGCAATGGCCTGAAGTAGGTTATGCTCTTTTAATGGTTTATCCAAGTACATCACTTGTTCGATTGGTGCGTCAAAGCCTGTGAGAAGCTTATCACAAACAATTAAAATCGCTAGTTTGTCTTCTTCAAACGGCTTTTTGAACCGTTCAATTAATTGTTTTTCTTCCTCACGGGATAGAGAGTAATCTTTTAATAGTTCATTGTTTTTATCTTCGGGACCTGTTGAAATAATTAATGCTGTTTCATATTTTCCATTAATGAGTTCATCTAGCTTTTGTTTATAAATCGCCGCCGCTTCACGGTTCACCGCCACCACTTGTGCTTTAAAACCGTTTGGTAAGATATAATTTTCAAAGTGTTCTACAATATCTAAAGCAATCTGCTTAATGCGGCTCGGAGCGGCTAAGATTGCTTCTTCATCTGCATATTTCTTTTTAATACGCTCACGGTCTTCTTCGCTATAGTCGCTAAATTTACGATCAAATAAGCGATCAAGTGAATCGCCTTGCAAATGAAGGTCCACCATTCGCGCTTCGTAGAAAATCGGAACGGTTGCCCCATCATCGACCGCTTGTTCAATCGTATATTTGTCAATATAAGAACCGAACGTCCGTGTTGTACTTTTATCTTCTTTATCGATTGGTGTTCCCGTAAAGCCAAGATAACATGCATTCGGTAAACCTTTCCGCATGTTCATCGCTAGACCTTTGTATTGCGTACGGTGCGATTCGTCGACTAACACAAAAATATTTTCCGACCTTGAAAGTTCTGGATACTCGTCTTGATCCTTATCTGGTTGGAACTTTTGCACAAGGGTCATAATCGTAGAACCAGGACCTTGCTGTAATAACCTTTTCAAATCTTTGACGCTTTCCGCTTGTTGCGGATTCGGGAAACCGCACTTACGGAATGTTTTTGTAATTTGATCATCCAAGTCTTTACGGTCGGTGACAACGACAATCGTTGGGTTTTGCAACTCTTTCATTCTTCTAAGTTTTACAGCTAAATACAACATCGTTAAAGACTTTCCTGAACCTTGTGTATGCCAAATCACCCCGCCGCGATCTTTTGGTGTTTTTGCATGTAAAATGCGCTGAATCGCTTTATTGACCGCACGGAATTGTTGATAACGAGCAATCTTTTTAACGACCCGTCCACCATCAACTTCAAAAACGATGAAATTCTGGATTAAATCAAGCAAGTTTTCTTTCGATAACATTCCTGCAACTAAAATATCTTGTTTCGTAGGTGAGTCACCAAGTTCAGGCACCGTTCTTGGATACGGATCTTTCCACTCGCCGTAATGTTGCACTTTCGCACCAATTGTTCCTGCTTTTGCACGATAATTGCTTGTCGCAATCATAAATTGGTTATAGTAGAACAGTTGCTCATGAGTTTCTTGATAGCGTCGTAATTGATTAACTGCTTTTGAAATTTGCGTATCTTCTTGTAACGTTGGACTTTTACATTCCACCACAACTAAAGGCAATCCATTCACAAAAATAACAATGTCAGGACGAATCGTGCCTCTTGCATCTTGAATACGGAATTGGTCAACAACAAGAAATTCATTGTTATAAGGGTTATCAAAATCAATGAGTTTAACCGTTTGATTCTTTTTCCCTTTTCCTAAATCTTGTTGAATCGAAATGTAGTTCACAAGCATTTCATGAAACTTTTCATTCGCTTGCATTAATCCTGTTGCTTCGATGTGAGTTAGATTGTAAATAATGCGAGCAAGATTGTTGTCATCAATCCATGGATTTAACCGCTGAATCGCTTTCTTTAACCGTTCCTTCAAAATGACTTCACTTAATGAATCACGTTCAGACTCAAGAGCTGAGCCTGTGACATGCTCATAGCCCAACTCTTGAAGCTGATAAATCAAACGTTTTTCAACAAGATTTAATTCATTCCATTCACTTGCGGCGGTCACTGTGACATCACCTCATCATCGACTTTGACACGAACTTTGCCTGTTAATAGGGCTTGCATGAGGCCTTTCTTAATAGTCATAAGTATTTCAAGTTTCTTTGTTTCTTTTGAAATTTTTTTTGATATAGAATTTAAAATTTGTACAATCTTATACTGTTCTTCTATAGAAGGTAATCCACAAAGAAGTTCACGTATTTCAATCAGATGGAGATTTGTTACTGTTCCTTGTTTCGATCTTAATCGAAACTGTTTAAGAGCAATATCGGATTGTAGAAAGTATGCCAAGAATTCAGGTAATAGTTTATCTTTTTGTACTTTAATCAAGCAAAGGCTAACAAAGATACTAAATTCCCAATCCCAATTAATTACTTTAACGAGACCAATTGTCCCGTTTTTAGAAAGTAAAACATCCCCTTTCTCTGGTTTGCATCTTTTGATCAATTCCTTGTGTTCTCTCTCCGAAATATATTTTATTTTTGTAAAATCAATTTCCTCACTCTGAATATCTGTTACTCTTAAAAAAGGAATACCATTTTCAGTATATGTTGGTGTTTTATGTGTTCCATCAGTAATTTGATTTGTGACATTTTGTAATTGTACAATCTCCCATTCTTCAGGAATCTCCCCAATCTCC
Source organism: Anoxybacillus kestanbolensis (assembly GCF_001996285.1). Lineage (NCBI taxonomy): Bacteria > Bacillati > Bacillota > Bacilli > Caryophanales > Anoxybacillaceae > Anoxybacillus > Anoxybacillus kestanbolensis. The sequence continues at coordinate 12,032 of NZ_MQAD01000006.1, forward strand.
GTCTTTTTAAACTTCGTGTGTCCGATTCCTTTTGTGAGCAACTGTTGCATAAGCCCCTTTTTCACTTTCTCCGTTTGCTCGATGATCGCTTCCGTTTTCTCGATCGCTTCATCGACGGATGAGAGAATGGCTGCAATTTTGCGTTGTTCAGAGATAGGTGGAAGTAATATTTCTACATCCTCTATTTGTTTCCCGCTAATATTTGGTTGTGCCCCACCAATTGCGTTTACAAGAATTTGATTTTTAAAAGAACTCGATTGTACAACATATGCTAGGTATTCTTCAGATAAATGCTCTGAATTGTAGATATCAAAAACTCCTACACGTTGGTTTAACACCAAAGGTAAATCTTCTTTTCGCACAATGGCTGTTTTTCCTGTTGTAGCACCAGACATTGCAATTACAACATTTCCTTCTCTCAGTTTGTAATCCTTTGCTTGTTCGGCTACATTTCTATCTACATACACAGCATCTTCCAAATCAATACCGTTATTTTTAATGTTAGAAATCCGTAAAACCGCAACATCACCGTGCTCATGAAAATCTTCACTTTTAAAAGCATATCCCCCTCTAAGTTTCAAAAGTTGCCCTAATTGCTTGTGTTGCCATTTTTCACTCACCATACCCCAACTCCTTCAAATACCCATACATCACCTTCTCGATTTCATCCCGTTCTTGTTCGAGTTGACGAAGTTGACGAAGGGCTTCTGCGACATCAATTTGTTCTTCCTCTTCGGCTGTGTCAATATAGCGGGCGATGTTTAAGTTATAGTCGTTTTCTTTAATTTCCTCTAGTGTAACGACACGGCTATATTTCTCGACATCTTTCCACGCATCGTAAGTGCTAACGATTTTTTGAATATCTTCATCACGAAGAACATTTTGATTTTTTCCTTCTTGATAGTCCCGTGATGCATCAATAAAGAGAATTTTTCCCTTTTTATGTTCTTCTTTGTTTTTGTTGATGATGAGAATACATGCTGGAATACCAGTTCCATAGAACAAGTTCGCTGGTAAACCAATAACCGCTTCAATTAAATCTTCTTCTAATATGCCTTGACGAATTTTCCCTTCCGCTCCGCCGCGGAAAAGAACACCATGCGGCATAACAACTCCCGCTTTTCCTTCATCATTAAGTGTAGCAATCATATGTTGAATAAACGCATAGTCTCCTGCGTTTTTTGGTGGTAAACCAAAGCGAAAACGGTTAAATGCGTCTGCTTCTGCTTCCTCACGTCCCCAGTTTTTTAAGCTAAACGGAGGATTAGCAATGACGCGATCATATAGTAGAAGCTCGCCGTTTTCGTCTAATAGTTTCGGTTCACGAATTGTATCGCCTTTTTTAATTTCATGGTCGCTTAAACCATGAAGCAACAAATTCATTTTACAAATCGCCCACGTATTTAAGTTTTTCTCTTGTCCGTGCAATGTAATGTTGCGCGGATTGCCGCCTTTTTCTTTTATGTAGTCGACCGATTGAATGAGCATCCCGCCAGATCCCGCTGTTGGGTCACATACACGCATGCCTTCTTCAGGTTTAATCAGTTTGACAATTAATTTAACGACTTGACTTGGCGTATAGAACTCGCCACCTTTTTTCCCTGCATCGTCAGCAAATTGTTTGATGAGATACTCATAAGCACGACCAAGGATATCAGGTTCTGATAAATTTTCGTTGCGTAAATCAATTTGTGAGAAGTGTTGTACTAATTGAAGAATTGTTTTATCTGACAGTTTTTCTTTATCGTTAAAATCAATATTCGCTAATACCCCTTGTAGGGAAGGGTTTTCATCCTCTAATAATTCAAAGGCTTTATTAATGACCGCCCCCACGTCTTGGGAATGGGATTGAATATAACTCCAACGTGCTTTTTCAGGCACGAAAAATTGATGTTCATCGCGATCATACCAACCGTAATCTTCGCCTTCTTCTTTTTCAATCCGCTCAGCGGTTTCGACAAACACATCGTTTAATCGTTTTAAAAACAACATTCCAAAAATATAGTTTTTATAGTCTGACGAATCAATACTGCCACGCAATATATTCGCTGATTCCCATAAATGAGATTCAAGTTCTTGTAGCGTTAACTTGCTCATCGTGTTGCCTCCATTTTTTCTTGTTCTTTCATCTCTTCCAACTTTAATCATAACAAAAATTCCTATTGTAAACTACTGTCATTTGACAACAATGAATAAGAACATCATGTCTCATATGCCCAAATATATGAAACCCCAGCTATCTGAACATAGCTGGGGTTAAGTTTAGTCCATCATCTTTATGGATTGGTACATTTGTCGTCGATCCCCCGGAGTTTTTGCAAGATTGGAGGCCGACGACAGCTGTGAAATGATGAACAAATTACTTATTCCTTCTCTAACAACTTCTGTATTTCTTCTTCCGTAAGGTCTGTGACGTTTGCAATATCTTTGACGCTCATTCCTTTTCTCGCCATCGTTTGTATAAGATGCTTCATGCCTTGTCTCATGCCTTGTCGTTCATACGAAATCATGAGTTCTAACACTTGTTCTTTTTCTTTCGTCTCCATTTCATTCACCTCGCTTCGTAGTCTTCGTTCTTCTTCATCTGATAGTTTCACATATGTTTCAAAATAAGGCAAGACACAGTGTAAAACGGTTCCGTTTTCTGTTTTAAGTACTAAAGAAACCTGTTTATACGGCTCAATCTCAACAGCACTTTTCAAAGCAGAATCTTTATACAGAACTCAGTTAAATATTTCGTTATCGACTTATCATAAACTGGATTCGTTGTTTCTATCAAGTTTAAATCGAGTCTTTCTGGTTTAATTCCTCCTGAAATAATCAATACTTCAAAACCATCTACCTTTTCTACTTTCCGCTTTGGATGGTCTAGAAAATAATTAAACACATCATTTAATGTAAACTCATATCCATCAAATAGAAAAGCACCCAAAGCTGAATTTTTAGAAGCTTGGGTGCAAATAGAAGACAGGCAACGAAAATCAGTCAAATTAGATTAATAGCGACAGCTTGTCTTTTCTATATATATTGTCTTTTCTATATATATTTGTAAAATCGTATTTCTTTTCCATGTATACTTGATGCCAAATCATAAAAGCAAGGACGGTCCAGATTTTTCGGCTATGGTCTGCTTTATTTTTGCAATGTTCGTCTAGTAAACGATACAATACATCTTTATTAAATAAATGATCGGTTGCGCTTTCTTTTATAATATTTTTCGCCCAATCATGCATTTCATTTTTTAACCAATGACGAATTGGCACCGGAAACCCTAATTTTTTGCGATTTAAAACATGATCTGGAACAATTCCTTTTGCTGCTTTTCGTAGGATATATTTCGTCGTTTTGTTTGTCGTTTTCATTTCCGGAGCAATTTTGGCGGCTACTTCAAATACCTTTTTATCTAAAAATGGAACCCTCAACTCTAATGAATGGGCCATCGTCATTTTGTCAGCTTTTAATAAAATATCGCCTCGCAGCCATGTATGAATATCAATATATTGCATCCGGTTTACAGGAGGATAATGAGTTGTTTCTCTATAAAAAGGAGCTGTAATATATGTATATTCTAATCCCCTCTTATATCCTTTTAGCAGTTCTTGTTTTTCTGTCTCGCTATACATTTTCGCATTGCCGATATATCGTTCTTCCATTGGTGTTGTACCGCGCTCAATAAAGCTTTTTCCTTTTATTCCTTCCGGGAGTAGCCCTGCAATCACTCTCAAAGCTGATTTAACCGTACTTGGCATTCGCTCAAAAAGTTCCAATGACTGTGGCTCACGATAAATGTTGTAACCGCCAAATAACTCGTCAGCTCCCTCACCGGAAAGAACGACCGTTACATGCTTTCTTGCTTCCCGGGCAACAAAATAAAGCGGTACTGCCGCAGGATCGGCAAGTGGATCATCCATATGCCACATAATTTTCGGTAATTCCGCCATATATTCCTCTGGTGAAATGACATAGCTAATATTCTCAACGCCCAGCTTTTCCGCTGTTTCTTTTGCCACATCAATTTCACTGAAGCCTTCCCGCTCAAAGCCGACAGAAAATGTCTTGATATTAGGATTGAATTGTTTAGCAATTGCTGCAATGAAGGATGAATCAATTCCTCCTGATAAAAACGAACCTACCGGCACATCGCTGCGCATATGCACTTGCACGGAATCGAACAGCGCGTTGCGAATTTCTTTGACAAGTCCATCTTCTGATTTGATGATAGGTTGGAATTTGGCTTTCCAATAGCGATGAATGGTTAATTTTTCACCGATTTTTTTCTTAATATAATGACCCGGTTCTAACTTTTTAATACCAACAGACATCGTCATTGGTTCAGGTACATATTGGAATGTTAAATAATGCTGCAGTGAATCATAGTCTAATAAATCATTTTTAAGAGCTAGCAAAATACTTTTCTTCTCGGAAGCAAAAAACGTACGGTCGCCCTGTTCCATATAGAAAAATGGTTTTATGCCAAACGGGTCACGTGCCGCAAAAATCGTTCTCTCTTGTTTGTCCCAGATGACGAAAGCAAACATACCTCGAAGCTTTTCTACAGCTTTTTCTTTTTCAGCACTATAAAGAGCAATAATGACTTCTGTATCGGAATGAGTAGTAAATTTATATCCCTTTGCAAGCAATTCTTCTCGCAATTCCACATAGTTGTAGATTTCCCCATTAAATATGATCCAATATCGTTCATTTTCATAGGACAATGGCTGGTGCCCTGTCTCAAGATCGATAATACTCAAACGTCGAAATCCAAAATTCACATATTCATCAAAAAAATAACCACCATCGTCAGGACCACGATGAGTAATGATATCATTCATTTCTTGAAACGTTTCTTTCCATTTTTCATCAATGATTCTTGGATGATCATGAATACAACCAATAAAACCGCACATGATATTGCTATTCCCCCACTTTATCAAATGTGACATACTCCCACCACCTACGCTTCGCTTAGAGGTGGGGGGCTTCTCGGGTAATCCCATCTCATGATGGGAAGTTGACCGAGCGATCCCCGTGTGCCCCACGGTTCGAGGACAAATTAGACGATCACCAATCGTTTCATGCCCTCATGTTTGATATTGATGGCCGCATTGACGTCCCTGTCGCTCTCGAATCCACATTCACAGCGGAATGTCCGTTCAGAAAGCGATAGAGACTCCTTGACTCGACCGCAGC
>NZ_MQAD01000006.1:17231-50003 GCF_001996285.1 Anoxybacillus kestanbolensis
AGTCCTTGCGCTGGTTGGCAATCTTCTCATGAAGCTTCGCTACTTTCAGACGCTGTTTGTGCCAACGATTCGAGCCTTTCTTTTTACGAGACAATTTACGCTGTTCTTTCGCTAATGTTTCCAATGCTTTGCGATAGAATCGAGGATAATTGGCTCTCTTACCCTCGCTATCGACATACAGCGTACTCATGGAAAAGTCAAGCCCAACAACCGTTTGCACTTCTTTTAGGGCAGGTTGATGTTCGTACTCTGTGAGAATAGAAATATAGTATTTTCCTGTTTTGGTTTTCGTGATCGTACAAGACTTGATGATATGGTGGGCAGGAATCTCCCGGTGTTGCTTGAACTTGATCCATTTCAGTTTGGGCAGCTTGATATAGCCATCTGAAAGCTTGATGTTGCCATTTACCATATTTGTGGTGTACGACTGTTTCGCCTTGCGGTTTTTGAACTTGGGAAATCCAGCGCGGCCAGAAAAGAAGTGTTGAAACGCTTTCTGCAAATTTAGTTGAGCATTTGCCAGCGCAAGGCTGTCCACTTCTTTTAGCCAAGGAAACTCCTTTTTGTACTTGGCAGGGGTCGGAAATGTTTGCTGTTTCAAGGATTCTTGATCGTCCTTGAACTTTTCAAACATTTGTATGCGTTCTTCAAGCATTTTGTTATACACAAAACGGACACAACCGAAGGTTTTGGCGAGCAATTCTTCTTGTTCTTTTGTTGGGTATAGACGGAACTGATAGGCTTTGTTTGCCATATCGACACCACATCACTTCATACCTTGATTTTCGATATATTTTTTGATTACTTCAATGGGCGCACCACCCGTTGTAAGCAGGCAAAAGCTTCTTGACCAAAAATATTCTTTCCACAGTTTTCTTTTCACTTGCGGAAAATGCTTTTTGATCAGTCGAGAACTTGCACTTTTATAGGCATTGATGAACTTGGATAATTCACTATTTGGATGTGCTTTGAACAAAATATGCACATGGTCCATATCGTGATTCCATTCGACCAAGGAAATATTGTAATTTTTACCCAATCTCACAAACATATCTTTTGCATAGTCAGATATGGTATCATCAATCACTTGTCTGCGATATTTTACAACCAGCACAAGATGATAATACAATAGGAACACTGAATGGTTATTATTGTCTAATTTCATTGATACAACAGCCTTTCATTTTTCTAAAACTGATTATATCATAACACACAAAAAAGAGACAATTTTAGGCTATACCTAACCGAAATTCATCTCCCACTTTCACTTCGTTTAGAAGTGGGAGACTTCTTTCGGAAAGATGTTAAATTTAACAAACTCTATTTTTATACCATCTATAGGTTCCTGTAATGAACTTTTTATTCCTCCTGAAACCTGCTTGCGATATTTTCATTCCTCTAACATATTAAAACAATAAAATGTGGAGAAATTATGGATTTTTTGAGATTGTTACATAATTACATGATAAGAATCATCTCCATTGTTTCTGCATATTTAGTCGATAATATAAAAACAGCAAGTTTAACAAAGGGGTGCAGCTGTCATGTTAGGGATTATACTTTTTTTAGCCTTTATGATTGTTTCACTTTCTATTTTTCTTTTACGAAAGCCAACCAATGAGAAGTTATATAAACTAGCAATAGGATCCTATATCGCTTTTTTCCTATTGTTTTTAACTCTATTTTTCCATTATGTAAATTCTGAAAATATGGTCGACGCTATAAACAATCTAGTACAGAAAACATCATATAAAAATAAAGTTGAAGCGAGAAATCCATCATCTAGACATTCAAAAGAACAAATCCCGGTTAAATCAGCTCTCATTGATGCCCCCCTTTTCTCGCAACTCCCAGAACTACCAAGGGGGTGCGAGGTAACAAGTCTGGCAATGCTTTTGAATCACGCGGGAATCAATGTAGACAAGATGACACTAGCGAAGCAAATAAAGAAAAATCCAACCCCTTATCGAATACATAATGGAAAAGTATTTTATGGACATCCAAATGAAGGGTTTGTTGGTGACATGTATACAATAAAGAAACCGGGATATGGTGTCTATCATAAACCTATAAAAGAATTAGCCGAGATTTATTTACCAAACCAAATCGTTGATTTAACAGGACAATCATTTGAAGAAATATATAAGTATTTGTCTGAAGGTACCCCAGTTTGGGTTATTACCAACACAACCTTTCGTATACTTCCTCCGTCTGAATTTATTGAATGGCAGACCCCGCAAGGCCCTATAAAAATAACATACCGGGAGCATTCCGTGTTAATCACCGGATATGATGAGAAATATATTTATTTTAATGACCCATTGACAGGTACGAAAAATAAAAAAGCACCTAAGTCTGAATTTATTCAAGCTTGGATACAAATGGGCAAACAAGCTATTACCTATAACCGCAATTAACCGGTTATAGGTAGTGGCTTATCTTTTTTATGTCAAACAATAATTTAATCTTCGAACTACTTCGTGTGAAAAAAATATAATTTTTCTCCATAAATTTTGCACATTTATTTTTTATGATGATGTTACTATGACTTACATCACAAGTTTATGGAGGGAAAGCGATGAAGAAATTATTGTTAGGAACTGTTTTGGCAGGAGTTGTTGCGATTGGTGCAGCTTGCTCAAATAATTCTTCGATGCAAGGACACGACATGTCCAACATGAATATGAAGGAAGAAAACACCGCACAGGACTCCAGTAAGAAACTGCCTTTGGCAACAAACACAGAAGTTTTATCCGGTAAAGAGATTAATCTTACTGCTAAGGAAGCATTATTACAAATAAATGATCAAGTCAAACTTCCGGTCTACACGTATAATGGATCGGTACCCGGTGCGCAAATCCGCGTAAAGCAAGGGGATAATGTGAAAATTGTTTTAAAAAATGAATTGCCAGAACCGATCACGATTCACTGGCACGGCTACCCTGTTCCAAATAACCAAGATGGAGTACCGGGTGTCACGATGGACGCCATTAAACCGGGTGAAACGTTTACGTATGAATTTACAGCAACCGTGCCGGGAACGTATTTTTATCATTCCCATCAAAAAAGCGCCGAGCAAGTGGACAAGGGATTATACGGTACATTAATCGTAGAACCGAAAAATGAAGAAAAAGTAGATCGAGATTATACACTTGTGTTAGATGAATGGATGAGCGACCCGGACGCCGAAAGCCATATGGACATGAATATGAGCGGCATGGATCATAGTAATATGAATAATGGAAATAGCTCTGATAATCAACAAATGGATATGAGCAGCATGGGCCATGATATGAATATGTATGATATTTTCACGATTAACGGGAAAAGCGGTTCCGCTGTCAAACCTTTAAAAGTGAAGAAAGGCGAAAAGGTGCGGCTTCGCCTTGTAAACGCAGGATACATGGCCCACAAACTTCACCTGCATGGTCATGAGTTTAAAATTGTCGCAACTGACGGGCAGCCGTTAAAAGATCCGCAACCAATCAAAGATGAACTTTTAAATATTGCTCCGGGTGAACGTTATGATATTGAATTTATCGCGAATAACCCGGGTGAATGGTTATTAGAATGTCATGGTGATATGGAAGGTACCGATGGCATGAAAGTGAAAATTCAATACGAAGACCAGACAAACAATACGGATAAAGAAAATGCAAAAGAAAACCTCCCTGTTGTGGATATGACAACATACGGAAAATATGAAGTAGGTCAATTTACATTAGACCAAAAATATGATGTAGAGTACACAATGGATTTAGGAACAGCCATGGGCAAAGATGGCATGGTCTACACGATTAATGGGAAAACGTATCCTGACACAGCGCCGATCAATGTGAAGACAGGAGATTTAGTAAAAGTAAAAATAGTGAACAATTCACCTATGGATGTACATCCGATGCATTTACACGGACATTTCTTCCAAGTATTAAGCAAAAACGGCAAGCCGGTCACAGGCTCTCCATTGATAAAGGATTCCTTAAATGTAAACCCTGGTGAAGAATATGTCGTCGCGTTTAAAGCGGATAATCCGGGAAATTGGATGTTCCATTGCCATGACTTGCACCATGCTTCAGCCGGAATGGTCACAGAAGTAAAATATACCGATTACAAATCGGACTATACCCCAGATCCGAATGACACAACGAATAAAGGTGAATAACAGCTTATCGTAGTAAATAAAAGAGGCTGAGTTCAAAAGGTTAACACCCTTTTGAGACAGCCTCTTATTTTTTTGTTTTTATTTCCAGTTTATTATTTTTTAGTTAGAAAAAAATAATAATGAATTTAAATCATTGGAGGGATTATATATGACGACAGTTATTAGTTCATCAGTTCAACAATTTCAAACGTGTATTGATGCTTGCAACCAATGTATGCAAGCTTGTGAAGAATGTCTGACTTCATGTTTAAAAGCAGCTGACGTACAGGCTAGAACACATTGTATCAACATTTTAAGGGATTGTGCAGATATTTGTGCCATGGCGGCTCAATGGATGTCTCGCGGAAGCATGTATGCGAAGGAGTTTTGCCAACTTTGCGCGACAATTTGCGATGCTTGTGCCGCTGAATGTGCAAAATTCCAAGATACACACTGTCAGGAATGTGCCAATTTATGCCGTCAGTGTGCTGAAGAATGCCGTAAAATGTCATCATAATACTATTTGAGGGTGTCTCAAAAGTGATCACTTTTGAGACACCCTCTCTCTTTCATGTTACTTCACATTATATCCTTGCTCTTCAATCGCTTCTTTCAGTTTTTCTACGCTTACTTTTGTTTCATCATAATCTACATCGACTGTACCTTCTTGCAAATGTACTTCGACGCGGCTGACGCCATCTAACGTTTGAAGTGCATTTGTCACCGCCGCTTTGCAATGTCCGCATGTCATTCCTTGTACTTGTAATGTAATCGTCATCATCCATTCCTCCTTAAATGTTTATATTTTCACGCGTTTCAAACGAAGCGCGTTTGTCACAACCGATACAGAGCTAAATGCCATCGCTGCCCCAGCGATCCATGGTTGTAATAACCCAGCTGCAGCGACTGGAATGCCAACGCTATTATAAAATAATGCCCAAAATAAGTTTTGCCGAATGTTGCGCATCGTTTGTCGGCTCAGTTCAATCGCTTGTGGAATATGCATCAAGTCACCACCAACGAGCGTTACATCTGCCGTTTCAATTGCGACATCTGCACCTGTACCAATCGCCATCCCAATATCCGCTTTCGCAAGAGCTGGAGCGTCATTAATTCCATCACCGACCATCGCGACTCGTTTCCCTTGTTTTTGCAATTCCTCGACGATTTTCGCTTTGTCTTCCGGCAGCACCTCTGCATAGACATGATCAATGTGCACTTGGTTTGCGATCGCTTCCGCTGTCCGTTTATTGTCTCCCGTTACCATGTACACTTCGATACCCATTTGTTTTAATGTTTGAATCGCTTCTTTGGAGCTTTCTTTTACTGTATCCGCGACAGCAATGATGCCGGCAAGCTGTCCATCGATGGCAACGAGCATGACTGTTTTCCCTTGTTTTTCAAGCTCTACCATTTTATCTTCATGCACAGAAATCTCTACAGAGCGCTCCTTCATCAATTTTCGCGTCCCAATAAGGATGCTTTTTCCGTCAATGACAGCTTCAATTCCGTGGCCGGTAATGGCAGAGAAATGCTCCAATGGCTTAATAGAAATTGCTTGTTTCTTCCCGTATTCAACAATCGCATGAGCCAACGGATGTTCCGAAGCGCTCTCGGCTGAAACGGCATAGTCAAGCATGTTTTCTTGGAATTGTAACACATCTGTCACTTCCGGTTTTCCTTTTGTCACTGTTCCTGTTTTATCCAGTAATACGGCATTGATTTTATGCGTTCCCTCTAGGTACTCACCTCCTTTAAAGAGAATTCCTTGTTCTGCCCCTTTGCCTGTACCGACCATAATCGATGTCGGCGTGGCAAGACCGAGCGCACAAGGACACGCAATGACAAGAACGGCGATGGCCACTTCAAGCGCTTTTGCCAAATCACCCGGCGCAACAAAGAAGTACCATATAATGAATGCAACGACAGCAATTCCGACAACAATCGGTACGAAAATGCCGGAAATGGTATCCGCCATCCGCTGAATCGGGGCTTTCGACCCTTGCGCCTCTTCAACGATTTTAATGATATTGGCCAGCGCGGTATCTTTTCCGACTTTTTCGGCACGAATGGTCAGTACGCCATTCGTATTCATCGTCGCCCCGATCACATAGTCGCCTTCCTTCTTATCAACTGGAATCGATTCACCAGTAATCATCGATTCATCTACGGAAGATGCCCCGGCGATGACCGTACCGTCTACCGGGATTTTTTCTCCTGGCTTGACAAGAATCGTATCGCCGATCACCACTTCCTCGAGCGGAACCTTTCTTTCCTCCCCATTACGGATGACAGTCGCTTCCTTTGCCTGAAGGCTCAACAGCTTAGAGATAGCTTCTGTTGTTCTCCCTTTCGCAAGATCCTCAAAGTATTTGCCGACAAGCACAAGCGTAATCAAGACGGCACTCGTTTCAAAATATAATCTTGGCATATATTCAGGATTCCCAAGCGTCCGAAAAGCTTCATACAAGCTGTAGAAGTACGCGGCTGATGTTCCAAGCGCTATGAGAACGTCCATGTTTGCGCTCTTATTTCGTAACGCCCGGTACGCCCCGACATAGAAGGGACCGCCGATGTAGAACTGAACCGGTGTAGCTAAAAGAAGCTGGAACCACGGATTCATCAGCAGATGCGGCATCGGCAAGCCTATATCAAACGGCATATGAGCCAGCATCGTATAAAGCAGCGGCAACGATAAGATGATGGAAATGGCGAGTTGCCGTTGTTTTTGTTTAAGCCGCTCTTCTTTCCGGCCAGCATCGTCTTGTTCTTCGTTTCGAATCTGCCCCTTGTACCCAAGCTTTTTGATTTTTTCTAAAATGTCTTCGACAGATGTAACGCCTTCCTTGTATTCGACAACAGCACTGTTTGTCGCCAAGTTTACAGCAGCGCTTGTCACACCTTCCATCCGATTTAACCCTTTTTCAATCCGTGTCGCACATGCCGCACATGTCATTCCTTCAATATCAAGCGTCACTTTTTCTGTCGCAACGCCATACCCCAAATTCTCAATTTTCGTTTCGATATCGGCGATCGTTTGCTTTGATGGATCATATTTAATCGTTGCTTTTTCCATTGCCAAATTGACATTGGCTTCTACTCCATCCATCTTATTTAATACTTTCTCAATCCGATTGGCACACGCGGCACATGTCATGCCGGTCACTCTAAGTGTGACATGCTTTTGTTCACTCATAATGCTTCCCACTCCTTTCACTTTGAGAACTGTTTAATGACATCCATTAATTCGCGAATGGATTCTTCTCCGCTTCCTTCGCGAATCGCTTTCGACACACAATGGCCAACATGACGTTCTAGCAAGTTCAATCCTACTTTATTTAACGCTGCCGTGATCGCTGAAATTTGCACTAAAATATCAATACAATAACGATTGTCCTCCACCATTTTTTGCACACCGCGCACTTGTCCTTCGATGCGCTTCAAGCGCTTGATAATGCTTTCGATTTCCTGTTCCGTTCGTGGAACCATTTTTTTATCCATATTATGATCTTCACAATGGTTCATAAAACATCACCTCTTCAATTACATTATACCGGTAATGGGTATAAAGCACAACTAGGATATCTCACAAATCATGTTCGCCAACAATCCATAATAAACACTAAGTAGGAAAAATCCAATTTTCCACAAAAAATTCACAATTTTATTTTACAGTATCGTTATCAAGATTGAAGAGAGAGGATCGATCAATATGAACGATATCAATGTATTTCTAGCTTTCGGAGCGGGATTACTGTCTTTTATATCCCCTTGTTGTTTACCGCTATATCCAGCTTTTTTATCTTACATTACTGGGGTATCCGTTGATGAAATAAAGAAAGAAAATGGGATGCTTCAAAAACGCGCAATACTCCATACATTCTTTTTCTTGCTCGGTTTTTCCGTCATCTTCATCGCTATTGGTTTTGGTACTTCTGTAATAGGAAAACTATTCGTTGATTACCAAGATTTAATCAGACAAATTAGTGCCTTGTTCATTATCTTTTTTGGTCTCGTCATTTTAGGTGTATTTTCACCTTCCTTTATGATGAAAGATAAACGGTTAGTTTTCCGCAACAAGCCTTCCGGTTATTTTGGCTCTATTTTAATTGGCATAGGATTCGCAGCGGGCTGGACTCCCTGCACAGGTCCAATTCTTGTATCAGTGATCGCGTTAGCAGCTACCAAACCGAGTGCAGCTATGTTATATATGTTCGCATATGTATTAGGGTTTGCTGTACCTTTTTTCATCATGTCATTTTTTATCAGCAAGTTGAATTGGATAAAAAGATATAACGCTGTCATCGTCAAAGTCGGAGGGGTTCTTATGATTATCATGGGAATTATGCTGTTTTTTGATTGGATGACAAAGATCATTATCTTTTTTACAGATTTGTTTGGTGGGTTCACAGGTTTTTAATATACTCCCGAAATCCCCCCTTGAGTGAATAGCAACAATTCTTGTTACTGTCCACTCAGGAGGGATCATTATTTAGTTTTTATTGAATATTCGAGATCATGCGATCCATCGTTTCATAAGACATAGGACCTATATACTTATCTCTAATAACCCCGTTTTTATCGATGATATACGAAGTGGGGATCGTTATTGCACCGTATAGATTTCCAATGTCCCCTTGCTCATCAAGCACAACTTTAAATGTCACTCCCTTATTTTTCACAAAATCGTTCACCGCATCAGGACCTCTTTCGCTATTCGTTAAGTTGACTGCTAAAATTTCTACATTGTTATTTTTATTGTTTTCGTAGAACTTTTGCATTTCTGGCATTTCAGCTCTACAAGGCGGACACCAAGTAGCCCAAAAATTCAATATCACCGTTTTTCCACGCAAATCAGACAATTTTATTTTATCCCCTGTAATTGAAAGTAATTCAAAATCCGGGGCAACTTCTCCTTTATTCGTGCCGATTTTTCCCGAATCCAATGAAGTAGACACGACCGGCTTTGGTTTGATCTTTCCTTCTTCCTGTTGATTGTTAAAAATAGAAGCTACAGCAATACTTACCATCATCACACCTAAAGCGAGTTGGGTCATTGCGTTTCTCCGCCCCTTGTTCTCGTCCCCAAGAGCCGCTTCTCTTTCTCGCCTCTCTAACCAATATGAAATACATATAAAAACGATAACGAGAGAGCCATACAACCATACTTCTTTTGATATGATTCCTGTATTTACAAAATATTTTTTATACAGGGCTAGTTCGAATTGAATGAGATGGAACCATATAAGAAGTTGCAATAAAGTTTTTTGAATTTTGACTCGTGATGCTACTATAAAAAAACAAATCGCTACTATTGCTTGCAAAATGATGAAATAATTTTGGGAATTTTCCATTACTCGAATCCATGCAAAAGTACTAAAATAGCCAAAATATACCGGAACTACTGCTCGTGTGTAAGAAGCCACAGGAATATTCTGCTTTTTTACGTATAACCAAGTATAGACCGTGATAAAAACAATCCCCATACTAATGCCAACATATCCCCCGTTAAAATAAAGGATTGTCATCGGATTTTGTAAAACTGAATTCGGATGTAAAAAGACATAACTAAATTTCCAAATGAGTACACCGTTAATAAAACTGTTAAAAATTAAATCCATGATGTTTCGTTCTATTTTTAATATCTTAATGCCGTAATAAAACATAACATAGCTAATCAGTAAGCTGCTTACGAGCAAAAGATTTTCGCCTTGAACTACAATATTGCCGAATTGCAATACGCATCCCTCCAAAATTTTATGTAGTTGGCTTATTATAAATAAAAAATATGAATTTATTATGGAGATAAAAAGAAGTTGTTGACAATGCAATCAACAACTTCCTTCATCTATATGAAATGAAAAAAAGGGGGAGCAATGGTAAATCGCATCTCCTGTATACAATATAACGACTACAATTTTTTGGATAGCTGTTCAAATTCATCTAAAGAGATCTCTCCTTTGGCTAATCGTACTTTCAATATTTCTATCGGAGAGAGTTCTTCTTTACGACCATTGATAAAACGATATAAGAGATAAAAACCAACGGCGATTAATACAACCCAAAATAACATGATCCCAACCATCATGAAAGAACCGCCAAACATCATTGAGTTTCCCTCCTTTTCCTAACTTTAAAACCAATAAGTGATCGTATCTAATATACCAAGTAAAACCATCACGATTCCGGCTGTTTTCTGAACAATCCCCCCTACTTGTCTTCCTTTTTTCATTACAGTGCCGCTAAATCCTAAGTACCAAAGGATAAAGATAAAGAAAATAACAGGTACAGAAGTTCCAACGGCAAAGATGCTCGGTAACAGTACCCCATAAGACGTTGAATAGACGAGAGGCATGAGAGTGACAAAAAACAGCACAAACATCGTTGGACAAAAAGCTAATGAAAAGCCAAATCCCATGAAAAACGAACCGATTTTTCCTTTTCGCCATCTCTCAGGCACTTTGAACAAGGTAACGTTCCAATACATTTTAAAAAGCCCTAACAAATATAAGCCTACAAGAATGAGAATGGGACCAATAAGCTTTCTTAACCACGGAAAATACAATATTAGCGTACTTTGAATCTCTTTCCCCATCAGCCAAACGATGAAACCTAAACCGGAAAAAGCAATAATTTTACCAAAAATAAATAGGAACAACTCTTTCCACGCAATTCCTTTTTGCAAGGACTGATTACTGTATAAAGTGATTGCTCCTAAATTACTAGTGATTTGACACGGAGCCATCGCTCCTACGATGCCAAGAAGAAAGGCTGACAAAATAGGAATCTCTGTCATGCTATTTGCCATATTAAGAAACGGTTGACTTAGAAAGTTACTTATTTGACTCAAGAACGAATACATCCTTCTTCTCACCTTCTTCTCTATCTGATGTCTATATTGTAGCAATGAATTTTGCAGAAATTGTGGAGTGGTATATTTTAAGCAAAAAGACATGCCTCCGCATGTCTTTTATTAAAAATTTATTTTCCCTTTCGATGCTATCCTTGTCCAGCTTTCACCGTTATTTTTTGTCATGAAAATATCCCCGTTCATGGTGGCGATCACAATTTCCTTCTCATTTTTCGGATTAGAGGCCATATACATGATATGGTCTTTTTCATCGAGCGTAGGAACAGAAAGAACTTCCTCTTGTTTTGTGTCTAATGATTGTTTGATTAGGATAGGTTTATCGTTCTCTACAGCTGCAAATACAATGAATTTTTCTTGGAACGCAAACGTCGTCGTATTGATTTTTCGAGTAAACCGTTCAAACGTATTCCCATTATCTCTCGAAACAAAAATTCCTTCCGATGTACTAATTCCGACCATATTTTCGTCCGTTGGATGGGCAGCAATCGTTCCCGCTGCAGTTTGCGGCAGGCCGTTCAATTGACTTGGCGACCACGTTTTGCCGTCGTCTTTACTGTAAAATACCCCTTGTCCGAGCGTTTTATTTTCTTCTTGGTTCACAACATAAATGGTATGGCTTTTATAGCCAACTGTCATATAATGAAAATCAGATTCTTTATAAAATCCTAAATTCATCAATGTTTGTCCATTATCAAAACTTTTCACAAGACCAAGTGGATTTCCTAAAGATGAACCTTCTTCCGGATGCCCTGATGAATAAAAGCCGTCGTCTGTAGCCGAAAAGCCCATATAATCATGCTTATTAGAAATCGTTTCATACCACTTATTATTTTGGTAAACAAGTAAACCTTCATGTGTAGCAAAGTAAATCGCATTTTGGTTGCCTGCATAACCGATTCCATGTAAATGCTCGATCTTTCCTTCTTTTTTTTCTTGAAAGAAAGGATTATTGGTAACAGATACATTCGATTTTGCTTGTTCTTTGCTTGTAATAAAGGCCTGCTCTTTTTCGTTGGATGATGAACAAGCGCTTAGAAGAAGAATGGATGATGTAATGATGATTGCTTTCGTCATTTTTGTCATGGTCGACTCTCCTTTGTATAATGTAGATTTCGCACATTTTATAACAGAAAGATTTGCAAAATGTATGGAATTGCAAACCCCTTTTTCATTCGTTTAAGCCTTTTTTCGAGTGATTTTCTTCCAAGTAAATATAAATAAAAAAACAGATAGAAGTGTCGATATCACTTTCCCTTGCCATGTCCAATTCATCACTTGATAAACCGAATATGCCTCTAACAAAAGTGCTGGCAGCTTTCCAAGCGAGCTGGCAATGATAAAGATCAGTAAGGAGGTGTGTCCGATCGCTGCCACAAACGTCACAAGTCCCGACGGAACAAAAGGAAGAAGACGCAAAGACAAAATAAGCGAAAAGGCTTCTACCCCTTCTGCCTCAAGCAAACGTTTCACTTTCGGATAGGAAAACCATTTCGTTTCCGAAAGTTTGTGAAATCCTTTTCGATATAAAACGAAAGAAACAATCGCCCCAACAGCTTCCCCTACAAACGATAAAAAGGTGCCTTTCCAAAAACCGAATACCGCCAAGTTAGCTGCAGTGAGAAATACGCTCGGTACAACGCCTAAAATACTGATCACAATATTGATCGCAATACTAATGAGATAAGCAACGCTTTCATATGTATGAAACAATGTAATGAGCTTCTCTTCCATTTCTTTTTACCTTATCCCCCCCATTTATATCCTACACCCCAAACGGTTTGCAGAAATTGATCGATCGGAAAACCGGCTTGGCGGAGCTTCTCGCGAATATTTTTGACATGCGAATCGATTGTCCGTTCTTCTGTATTGGCGTTATACCCCCATAATGTCACGATGAGTTGCTCTCGGCTAAATACCCTGTTTGGATTTTTGAGAAAAAGTCCTAAAATGGCAAACTCTTTTGGCGTGAGAAAAATATCGTGCCCAGCATATTGGACTTTATGCTGCGCTTCATCCCAAACTAAGCCGTTAAACTCCAGTTTCGCTTGTTTTCCTACAGAACGGCGCAATACCGCTTCGATCCGAGCGAGCAGCTCAGATTCGTCAAATGGTTTTGTAACATAATCATCTGCTCCGATTTTCAACCCTTGGACAACATCTGTCGTTTCTCCTCTTGCTGTTACCATAATAATTGGGACATTCGAAAACTCTCGTATTTGTTTGCACATTTCCCATCCGTCCATCTCTGGCATCATCACATCAAGCAAAACGAGGTCCGCTTTATTGTTTTCCAAATAGCGGATCGCCGCTACCCCTGACTCGCATTTCACACAACGGTACCCTTTCGGTGCAAGATACAGCTCTAATAAATCCAACATTCGTTTTTCGTCATCAACCAATAAAACCGTGTACACCTTCATCCCCTCCTGGCAATGTAATGATCATGTTTGTCCCTTTTCCGAATTGGCTCGTTGCGTAAATCGAACCGCCGTGCGCTTCGACAATTTCTTTCACAATCGCCAAGCCTAATCCTGTCCCTCCGCCTGTTCTCGATCTTGATTTATCCACCCTGTAAAATCGTTCAAAAATATGCGGCAAATCTGCTTCAGGAATTCCTATTCCTTCGTCGGAAATCATGATCATCACGTTCTTTTTCTCCATTCTTACATCAATGGAAACGGTAGAACCTTGATGAGAATATTTTAACGCATTGTCCAAAAGATTCATCATCACTTGCTCAAAACGCTGTTGGTCGATATGGACGGTAATGTTTTCATCGCAGTGGTAGACAAGAGACATATTTTTCGTCTGAAAAGCAGGATACATTTTCTCGTATATTTTTTTCAAAAAAAGGCACAGTGGAGTTGGCTCTTTCTGGATTTGAAACGAATGTTGATCCATTTTCGCGAGCTCAAACAAGTCTTTCACTAACTTTTGCATATGCTCTGCTTCTTCATAAATAATGGACAAATATTTCGCTCTTTCTTCCTCCTCGATAGTTGGCCTTCTCGCGATGTCCGCATATCCTTTGACATACGTGAGCGGAGTACGAAGTTCATGAGAAATACTAGCGAGAAATTCGTTTCTTTCTTTTTTTAAGTATTCCAAATCCCTTGCCAATGTTTGAATCGCTTTTCCTAACTGTGCCAACTCATCTTCTCCTTTTACTTGCAGGCGGACAGAAAAGTCCCCCTTGCTCAGTTTTTCGGTCGCTTGTTTCATCCGAATGAGCGGAATCGTAATGATTCTTGACAAGAAAGCAATCGTAATAATCGTTAAAAATACGGAAAGAATTCCAACCACAAGGAAATGATGCTTTAACTTATAAATCATGTTTTGAATAGAATCCGTATTTTGAAACATATAGACATACCCTTTGATCTTGCCGTCAATCCGAATCGGGCTGGCGGTAGCGATATACGATTCTTTTTTCCAGTTGTTTTGCACAACCATCCCGCTGTGAGGAATGTGGTGGACATCGGCATACGGAATGATTTTTTTGGCAAACGGCAAAATGTGATCGGAAAAATACAAAATATTCCCTTTTGAATCTGTAATGACAACATCCGTCTCCGCTTCAGACTCCATCATGACGACATGTTCTAACGTAGAAGGGTGATAGCTTTTTTCCAATACATCACGGTGATTGTTCCCTCTCGCTAACAGCTGCTCAAATTCTTCATTAATTCTAGCGTTAACGAGTGTCACATATAACGACGCAAATAAAACCGTTTCGATTCCTAACACAAAGACAAAAAATAATAGCCCTAACTTAAACGAAATTTTTCGCACTTTTGTCCCTTCCTTATAAGAGCTCATTATTGCTTTTATGTAGAGCGCTTTTTATTTTACAACATAAATTTGCAGAATCGATGGATTTTACAGTGAAAAATACACACGAATATTGCCTTGCAAATATCATACAACAATAGGCGGACGAAAAAAACACTGTAGTTTTAAGCCTACAGTGTTTCAATAACTGATCTTTACATCATATATCCTTGTTTCATCATTTGTTGATTCGTTTTGCTATTATTCATCATATGTTCCATCATTTGATCCATATTTTTAGTATTTCGACACTGTTCATACATTTTTTGTAATTGTTCCTCTGATAAATTTGGATGCATTTGTTTCATCATTGGCAACATTTCTTTCCAATCATTATTATCATTTTTATTTGCTGCAAAAACAGCTGTAGCTAATACAAAAGCTGAAACAAGGACGAACAAACCTGAAATAAGTTTTTTCATTTTCAACACCTCCATCCTTTTCTGGTTTTAGAATAAAGGAAAAGTATGGAGAAAGTGTTCATAAACATTTACAAATTTTTGTCGCGAATTATCATTAGTAATTAGATATTTTCAAAAATCGATTAGAATTTCTAATGGCCTAATGGCTCTGTCATCATAATCATACTTTGTTGCTTACATGTTTCTTAAACAACATGAATCATTACAAATTAGCTTGTAGAAGTTGTATGTGATGATATGCGAATAATTCAAGAACCTTTGATGTTAGTTGAATGCCATATGTTTGCATCATCATATTAACACCACAAGTTTCAAAAATAAAAAAAACAGCTTGCTCGGCTTGCAAGCTGTTTTGCGTATATAGATTTACGTGCTTCTAATGCCCTGCATGTCCTTCTCCGGTTGCGGGAATAATTTCGAGCTTTTCATCGATGATTCCTTGTGTTTGATAAGAGATGGAACGGAATGTACCAGATAAAAATGCGTGGTTATACGGTCCCACTGTTGGATCATCCGTAAAAGTTGGTTTTAAACGGGCTAAAAATTCGTATACGTCCTTTGTTAATGTCCCATTCTCTAGCCATATTAAAGGTGCGTGTTTTCCTAGATGGGAAAACGGTGCAGCCGCAATCGCTAGTTCAGGGGTTTTCGTTGAAATAAATGATACGCCATGTCCCGGATCATTTAGCCCCCAACCAAACTTCGTTTTTTCATCTTTGTAGGTAGCAAAAGAAACGGATTGTTGCACCGGTGTATCGCCTGCGATTCGGACAACGGTGCCAAATGATGTTAGTTCGTTTTCCACTTCTTTAGAGATTACTGATTCGGGACCTAAAAGATATATATTTGCTTTTCCTTTTCTTTGCTGTAACGCCTCTTTTGTTGGCTGTGGAATTTCATTCGAAGAGACGTACAGTAACGGTTCTTCCATGTGTGCAATCCAATTGGCGGCTGTGAGAGTGTACAATTTCGCCTTATCTTCCAAAGAACCAATAATCACACTTTGTGGAGTCTTACCGGCAATGTCGCTGTAAAATTGGTCAATTTCTTTCGCAAACGCAGCCGGATCTGTTTCACTAATTTGTTTCAGCTTAAAATTCTTTAATTTATCTAGTTCGCTTTTACCAAGATTTCCTATCACCATAATTTGCGTACCGTCAGCTGTGCCTAAAGGCTGAAGGCGGTTTATTTCCTTTAAGACGGCATCCGGTATTTTTTGATCTTTTGTAAATAAAACAGGGCCGTTGTTCGGATGATGAATTAAGTCTACACTTGCCAATGCGATTTGCCAACTTTCAACGGGCACTAAAATAATTCCGCCGGGCTGGTTTTCTTTATGGGTGGCAGGCCAAACCGTTTGTGAAACCATGACGGATAACTCAATAGGATCATCCGTGTTGATACGAGTAACGTTTTTCGTCGCTGTTACGATCATGTTTTGGCTTGCTAAACGGTTGAATGAGTTTGGCGGCTTCGCGAACTCCATTTCATTTGTTTTGTTATCTTTGTCTTTATCATTGGAGGACATATCCATATCTTCATGATTCATATTTGCATGATCCATTTCTTTCGAATCATGATCCATCTGATTATGGTCATTGTTTTGATTGTTACATCCGGTAATGATAAAGATAGGTAGCACAGCTACTAGGACTCCCCTAAGTAATTTACTGATCATGTGTAATCCTCCCTGAAAGAATCTTTTCTTTATTGTATTTATCCCCATTTGTTATTACTTTTAAACTTTTCCCAAATTCCATAATAAAAGGCTTTTTATCAAAAAACAATGTGATTTTCACTTTATTTTATTTACACTCATTGATGCAGGATATCAATCTTTTTTCAATATCCTCGGCTAAGTGTTCCAATTGTTCATTATTCATCATGCTGATCAACATGGTTGGTTTTGGCATCCCAATTTTTGTCGTTTCATTTTCTTTATACACCACGATTTTGCATGGCAAAAAATAACCTGCCAATAAATTTTCAGAAAGTACACGCGCTGCCTCTTGAGGATTGCATACTTCCAAAATCACAAACGGTGTTTGAAAATCGAATCCTTTTTCTTGAAGCTTTTCCGTGACGCTAAATTTCCACAAAACTCCGAATCCTTCTCTTTTTAAACTCTCCTCCAATATTTCCATCGTTTCATTCATTTCCTTTTGTACTTCAACCGTATAATGAAACACTTTCATCAACCACCTTTCTCCAACATATTTTTGTATGCTATTCCACTTAGTTGTATGTAAAACTTAATAATAATATAACATAAAAGCCAAGTGCGTACTAAAAGCGAGCACTTTTAGTACACCCTTCTCACCACTCATTTACTTTTTAATTGTTCCTTTAATCGTTCATTGTCTGTCTGTAATTTTGTAATCTGATCCTGTAATTCCTTGATGGAATGATGATCAGAAGAATGATGATCATGATGTTTATGATGCTTATGTCCTCTCATACAAAATAGCATCATTAAAGGACATAGTAACAATATTAAAAGATTAGCCCAATTCATTCCGTCTCTCTCCTCTTCCGCTTAGTTTACAGCTTTTATGAAAAAACCACTATGTCATCTTTTAATCCTGGACAACTACTTTCCCGCGATACATCCCCATTTGACATTGAAACGAATATTCTCCGCTTTCTTTTGGCAGAAATTCAACCGTCACCTTTTCCCCAACAGGGAGAGCCGCACTTTTATTGAATTCAGGAAATACAACCATTTCCGAACAAGAGTTTTCCTCTTTTCGAATAAATTGAAACTTCACCGGCTTTCCTTTTTTTACTACAACAATGTGTGGAGTATAGCCACCTTTGACGATTATTTCTGCTTCTTGATATCCAGATGGGGTGAAGGTAGCTTTGTATCCGCCCTTTTTAGGCCCCCAGAAAAACCAAGCAACGAAAACAATAAGGAGCAGCCCACTCACATTAACGATCATTTGAGTCATATCCATCAATCATACCTCCTTTGGTTTAAAACGTTTCAGGCGATTGGCGTTTGCCACAACTGTAACAGAGCTAAACGCCATTGCCGCTGCGGCTACAAGCGGAGACAATAATGAACCGGTCAATGGATAGAGCACGCCAAGAGCGATTGGGATGCCTAGTGCATTATAAATGAACGCACCAATTAAATTTTGATATACATTTCTCATCGTTGCCCGACTAATTTGAATCGCCTGCACTACCGATTTTAAACTTCCTTTAACAAGGGTAATATCACTCGCTTCAATCGCTACATCCGTACCGGTTCCAATTGCCATTCCAATATCTGCCTGCGTAAGTGCCGGGGCATCATTGATTCCGTCTCCCACCATCGCTACTTTTTTTCCATCTGCTTGCAGTTTCCGGACAATTTCTGCTTTATTCTGCGGGAGCACATCGGAGATGACATTGGTAATCCCTACGTTTGTCGCGATTGCACGCGCCGTTCGCTCATTATCCCCCGTAACCATGATCACCTCTAATCCGATGTTTTTCATTGCCGTAATTGCCTCTAAAGAATCTTGTTTCACCGTATCCGCTACGGAGATGACTCCTTCCGGTTTTCCATCAACCGCCAAAAACATAGGTGTTTTTCCTTCGTCCGCCAATCTTTCGGCATGTTGTATATAGGCTTCTGTTGCAATGTTGCCTTTCTTCATGAGTTTTAAGTTTCCGAATAGAACATGGTGGTCATCAATCCATCCTTGCACGCCATGCCCCGGTATAGCTTCAAAATTCTCGGTTTTTCCCAGCAATATATTTTTCTCTTTAGCTGCTTCAAGTATTGCACCTGCTAACGGATGTTCCGATCCTTGTTCGAGCGTTGCTGCGAAATAAATTAATTCTTTTTCTTTGAGGGAACCAACGGCGATCACATCGGTTAATGAAGGTTTGCCCATGGTGATCGTCCCCGTCTTATCTAAAACGATGGTCGTTAATTTCTGGGCGATTTGCAGCGCTTCGCCGGAACGGATGAGAATCCCGTTTTCCGCTCCTTTGCCTATCCCGGTTGTTAAAGACATAGGAGTGGCCATTCCTAATGCACAAGGACAGGCAATAATGAGCGTCGTCACTAAAACAATTAGAGCATACATACTTGAAGGTGAAGGACCGAAATTAAACCAAATTAAGTACCCAATGATAGCTAAAATGATTACACTCGGAGTAAAAATCGCAGAAACTTTATCAACAATTCGTTGAACAGGGATACGGGAGCCTTGAGCTTGCTTCACCATGTTGATGATATTAGATAATGCGGTATCATCCGGTGACTTTGTCACCTGAAATGTAAAGCTCCCTGTTTTATTCATCGTGCCGCCAAATACTTCGTCTCCTTGAACTTTCTGTACAGGCAACGATTCGCCGGTCAACATCGATTCATCAACAGTTGAACTTCCGTCAAGAATCATCCCGTCCACCGGTATCTTTTCACCGGGCCGTACAACAACGATATCCCCGATCTGAATTCGCGATACAGGAATTTCTGTTTCGACTCCTTCTTTTAACACCCGAGCCGTCTTAGGTTGTAAACCAATGAGTCTTTTAATCGCTTCAGATGATTTGCCCTTCGCTTTTTCTTCCATCGCCATTCCTAATACAACTAACGCCGTGACAACCGTTGAAACATCGTAATACACTTCCGCCATCGATGGATCTGGAAATAAGTCCGGCCAAAGCAAGGCGACAACCGAATAAATCCATGCCGCACTGATCCCGATGACAATCAGTGTATGCATATTGGCTGAACGTTGTTTTAATCCTTCCCATGCCCCAATGAAAAACTGGCTTCCGCTATAAATCATCACAATTAAGGCTACTACTGCCATGAGCAGTCTGCTAAACCAGAGTTGACTGCTTCCCATAGGCAACAAATTTCTTATGATTGGAAAAAAATCTGGATAAGATACCAATATAATAGGAACCGACAATATTCCGGCAAACCACCATTTTTTCATTAGTTTTCGATACAATTGTTCATCATCTTCGTGTTTTTCTCTCTCTTCTGTTTGATGTGAGGTATCCGAGTGTATCGAGCTAGAACTGAAAGTGTTGGATTCGTGATGACATGAATGTTTCTCTTGATGGTGAGCGTGATGATGACCATGATCATGATGATGGTGGTCATGGTGATGATTTTTGTTATGGGTGCTAGAAATATGTTTATTCCCCTTCATAAATTCCCCTCCGTGAACAAATTGTACATTTTTTCTTTCTTTTATGATCATGTTAAAAATAAAATATGGAGATTCTATGGAGAAATTCAGAAAATTAGGTGACACCTGAATCCTGATGAACGCATTTAACTGTAAAAAAGATGATTGTTTTCATCACGGTTTTGATTTGTCGACGCCGCACACGGCTCCATAGTGGACTGTCGTTTCGCTTCATGCTTCTTGTTGACCAGTAACCAATGAAACGTAACTGATTTTTATCCAACCGAGTGAAACGTTTAGATACTTATCCAACATTTCTTGAAATTTTGTCTAAAACACCTATGTCAGTCCCAAATTTGCACATCGCATCACAATCACATCGGAGTTCAGAAAATAAAATGTAAGAAATTTGACAGGCATTTGAATGTCGAATGGACGGCCTTAAAAGTTGTGCTTTAATTTCTTTCTCGCGTTTATCCGGAGCAACTAAATAAAACTTAGTTTGATTTTCACTCATAGTTAAAGCCAAGTCATAGAGTCTTAAAATCCCAGAATAGATAGATGTACTTTTTTCAACCTCAAATGCACCAACAATTCTTTCTTTTTTGTCCAACCAAATGACATCAATGAGAGCAATGGTTTCCTTTATTGACTGAGAGATATTGGGCAAATTTAAGCGTTTTAAGGAAAATTCCCCTAACTTTTGATTATTCCACTCTCTCTTATGATCATTTTGAGCAATCCATACATCATAACCAAGCGCTTTCCCTAATCTTGCTAAATGATATTGCATTTCCGAGTGGTCATTTTCCTCGATAGCATCATTTATCACTTCAGAATGACGTTTCATTTTTGCTTTTGTTTGCTTTTCCATATTTTCTAATGTGATTTCATAGTTTTCACTAATGACTAATCTTCCCGTTCCAATTTCAAACAGGAGTCCTCCTACTGCACCAAGGTCCTTTGATAGTAAGTTTCTATATTTATCATTAAAATCTAAAATGATTTCTCTCATTTTTAAATATTCTTGCCACGAACCAAGCTTTATTTTTTGGTCAAACAAAAGGTTAAAACCTTTTACAATAGCTGTATTAAAAGGTGGAAAAACAGTTGGATGAAGAAAATAGAGAATATTAGCTACAGCAGGTCCAAGTCCTTTAATTTGTGATTGATCTAGTTTAACAATTTCTTCTATAAGTTGCTTTTCCGTTGTTGCTTGAAGACATGATTTTAAAAATCTCCCAAAAGCCTTTTTATTACGTTCATTTTCATAAATATCCGGTATTCGAAGTTTCGGCTTCCAATAAAACGCGTGGGCGGCTCCTTCAAAAACTTGTTTTTGTTCTGCAATGGCTGTAACTACAATTTCTAACGTGGACCCTTTAAAGTCATTTCCGAATGTATTGTTTTCTATATCCTTAATTACCTCTATAACACCGTTTCGAATAGTACGAAATGCTTTTAATCTTTGGTCATTATCGATAAACCAAGTTTGATAGACTGATTCCATGTCACCTCGATACTCTTGAATCATTCTTTCGAAATTCGCTCCCACAACAGTTCCTCCTTCTTATTCCATAAATAATTTAAAATATTTTTATTTTATAGGATAAATTTGCAGAATTTATGAATTTCAATAAACTGTAACTATTTTAAGAAATTTTATTTTTATTGTGAAATTCGTCACAGCGACTAAATATTTTTGCTAATATCATGTCTTCAGACACAATAAAGCAAAAGGAGGAAATACTTGATGCGTAAAACGATCATTGCGTTGTTAACCTTATTGACGATGTTTATGTTTGTTTTAGGAGGTTGCGGAGCGAATTCTCAAAAAAACAACACTACTTTAGGTGAAAACAAACAGGCCGCAGCCACCAAAAAAGAGCAAAGAAAAGAAACGAAAAAATATTACTTCATTGCTAATGAAGGCGGAAGTATTTCAAAAATTGATGTAGAAACGAATCAAGTGGTCGCAACAATCAAAGTAGACGGTGCGGTTCATAACGTCCAAGTTTCTCCTGACGGAAAAATTCTCGGCGCTACTTTAGTTCCGGAAATGCAACATGGAAATGATCAATCAATGGATATGAAAGGAATGGCGTTGTTTTATAATACAGAAACAGACGAATTAATAAAGAAAGTGGAAGTGGGGAATCACCCTGCTCATATCGTTTTCACCGAAAATGGAAAGTACGCTCTCGTTACCAATAATGAAGACAATAACGTTTCAGTCATTGATATGGCGAGCTACTCAGTCATCCAAACAATTCCAACTGGAAAAGGTCCGCATGGTTTCCGGATCTCTAAAGATAGCCGTTATGCGTATATTGCCAACATGGGAGAAGATAGCGTCAGTATCCTCAATTTAGAAACGATGAAAGAAGAAAAGAAAATAAAAGTAGGATCTACTCCTGTAACAACCGGTATTACCTCGGACGGTAAAACATTAGCCGTAACGTTAAATGCAGAGAATGCCCTCGCCATTGTTGACTTAGCAAGCGGTAAAGTGGAAAAAGTTCCGGTCGGTCGGGGACCAGCCCAAGTGTACATGGATCCTGACGATACATTTGCTTATGTAGCCAATCAAGGGACGAAAGATGCACCGTCTCATTCCGTATGCAAAATAAACATAAAAACGAAACAAGTAGTTGCCACAATTGAAACAGGCAAAGGAGCGCACGGAGTTGTCACAAGTCCGAATCAAAAATATGTTTTCGTCACCAATATGTTTGACAACACGGTGAGTGTCATTGATAAAGAGCAAAGCAAAGTAATCAAAACGATTCAAGTAGGTGAAATTCCGAACGGGATCAGCGTCATGCCGTAAATATAAATAAACAGCAGGTTGAGTTTTTAAACCTGCTGTTTTTCTTTTCTATTTGCTGAAATTTACGCATAAAAAAGCACCGTAGTTTTAAGCCTACAGTGCTTAAATATATTTGATTAAACCTTGCTACATCATATGATTGTTCATATGTCCTTGTTTCATCATTTGTTGATTCGTTTTGCTATTATTCATCATATGTTCCATCATTTGATCCATATTTTTAGTATTTCGACACTGTTCATACATTTTTTGTAATTGTTCCTCTGATAAATTTGGATGCATTTGTTTCATCATTGGCAACATTTCTTTCCAATCATTATTATCATTTTTATTTGCTGCAAAAACAGCTGTAGCTAATACAAAAGATGAAACAAGGACGAACAAACCTGAAATAAGTTTTTTCATTTTCAACACCTCCATCCTTTTCTGGTTTTAGAATAAAGGAAAAGTATGGAGAAAGTGTTCATAAAAATTTACAATTTCTTGTCTTGGATTATTATTTGTTAATTGGATATTTTCGAAAAATGGACTAAACTCCTCCCAAATTTTACATAAAAGAGAAAAAGCCTAATAAAGGCTTTTTCTCGAAGGTTTAGACAATGTTATTTTCGGTTCATTTAACAGCTATTTATCTGCATTCATCAATACAGGATATTAATCTCTTTTCAATGTCTTCCGCTAGTTTTTTCAGTTCTTCATGATTCATCATGCTGATTAACATGGTTGGTTTTGGCATACCAATTTTTGTTGTTTCATTTTCTTTATACACCACGATTTTGCACGGAAGAAAATAACCTGCTAATAAGTTTTCAGAAAGCACACGCGCTGCTTCTTGCGGATTACATACTTCCAAAATCACAAATGGTATTGGAAAATCGAATCCTTTTTCCTGCAGTTTTTCCGTTACACTAAATTTCCACAAAACTCCAAATCCTTCTTTTTTCAAGCTTTCTTCCAACATCTTTATCGTTTCGTTCATTCCCCTTTGTACTTCAATCGTATAATGAAACACCTTCATTCAACCGCCCTTCTCCAACATATTGCATGTTATTTCACTTTAGTTGTATGTAAAACTAAACAATAATATAAATGAAAAAAGCCGAGCATTGTCTCGGCAGCTACTTCACTTTGTTAAGAAACTTCAACGAATCCAACCATACCAGATTCTTTATGTCCGGGAACCGTGCAATAAAAGCGAAAAACACCGCTTTCGATTGGTATGAACTTCACTTCAGCTGTTTTTCCCGGTAAAGAATGAATATGAACGGTTTGATTTTTTGAATGATGCCCATGGTGACTCTGTTGTAAGAGAGATGCTTTCATATTTTCGAATTCGATATCATGTTCAACTTCACCGCTATTTTTGAAAATTAAGGTTACGGGTTGTCCTGCAGAAAGTTTGAAATCTTTAGGGAAGTAAGCAAATTCGGTTGCTTCAATGACTACTTTTTTCGCCTTTGTACTGGAATTCAACGGAGAGCCAGACGACTTATTATGGGTCATCGATTGACTCATATGGGAATTTTTTATGGGCACGTTATGGTCTTGAGCGAGTTCATTGTATAAGTGGTTATAGGTGTAGAAAAACAGCAGAAAGACGATTGATAATAACAATGGATTATGGAATATTTTGTTGATGAAAGAGAAACGGTTAAAACCAGTTTCTTGCTGAAGCATGTATAAAACAATACCAATCATCCCAACAAATATGACGAGCATTACACGAATCATTGAATTTTGGTGTTGCGGCGAAATCATTTCTCCTAACATCGCTCCCATCATTCCGCCCATTATTCCTGACAAAACGCCATCTATGATGGCCATGACACTAATCGGCAGCCCGGTCAAAAAACCGGCTAAAAACCCAAAACCCATTCCTAAAACGGTTGAGAAAAAGAGGTTACCGCTATACAAAATCCCGGCCAGCAAGCCATCTGTTAGCCCGACCAACATTCCTAAAGCCATCGCCACCATCATTCCGACCATACATGTGATTTTCTTTCTTTTTATGAATACGAAAACAATAACAATCAAAGATAAAATCGTTACAATGATTCCAGTTAATAAAATCGACAATGAACGATCCCTCCCTGTAAGTTTTTATTTGTACACATATATGTGGGCAAGCGGTTAGTTAGTCCTTTTTAAATTTATTAAATTCATATGAATAAACGTAATGTCTGGAATAATAGCAGGACTTATAATCCTTTATGCAATGAGGTTATTTTTCAAAATTTTCTTAATTATATTTCCGTCAATCTTGGAAATTTATCAAAAATAAACAAGGAGTGCCAAGGTCAAGTCCAAATTATTGTGTAAATTCCCCTTTGATAGACAACATGAACCTGATGACTTGACGTATGGTAGGTAAGACCGGCAAGTCTCCCTGCCGGTCGCCTTCCCGGACAAATGATCATGTTGTCAAGGTTCCGCCACTGCCAATATTCAGCCATATCCAAGTATTTGCGCCCTGACATCCATTTTTCATCGATTTCGATCAACACGGCACCAACGAGGCGATACACCGATTCCCGGTTCGGAAAGATGCGGATAACCCGTTCTCTGCGGCGAATTTCTTCGTTCAGCCGTTCCACTCCGTTGGTCGTGCGCAGACCGCATAATTCCTCCGTGATTTGAGTGATTTTTCGGGTAGACACCCCGTTTACCACCATTTCCATTAGTGCCAGTACCAGTGCTTTTTCGCTCCGTTGATACCGTTGGAACAGTTCCGTAGAGAACTCCCCATCTCTTGTCCGTGGAACGCGCAAGGTCAACCGTCCCACCCGGGTCGTCAGCTGGCGTGGATACGAACCGTTTCGATAGCCTTTTCGTTCTTCCGTTCGTTCATAACGGCGAGCTCCCAGCTGTTCTTCTACTTGTGCCTCGAGGATTTGATTGAGGACTTGTTCCAATAGCTTAGCTAATCCCTCATCTCTGGTGAATAACCCGTGCAAAAGTTCATCATTTAGGGCAATATGATATTGAGCCATGGTTGCATTCCTCCTTATGTTTGGTGTTTTTGGTCCACTGTTTATTCTACCAAAGGGAAGCAACATGGCTCTTTTTCTATTTCCCTTTTTACACAATTATATGGACTTAACTGTTTAAAAATATGTTGAGTTCATACTTTAATTATAACCTAATACCTAATTTCAGGAAATTTCAAACAAAAATATGAGCATCTCATATACTCTCTGAGAATGCCAATGGTTGATAAAAAGTCCCCTCCATACCTCTACCTTTTTCTTCTAAAATAATTCTATACGCTTTAAGGGGGTTTTGTTATGCCAGTGTATAAAGATCACTCCATAAAGAAAAGAGAAAGTTGGTATTATGAATTTATTTATAAGAAAAAAAGATACAAAAAAAGAGGCTTTGCTAGAAAAACTGATGCAGAAGCAGCGGAGAGACAGAAAAGATACGAATTGCAGCAAGGAATATCCATTCAAGAATCAAAAATTACTGTAAAAGACTACTTTAAAGAGTATCAGAATAAATAAAACACTTCTTAAACATCAACGAACGATTCAACACTCTACAAAAACGAAGCCATCTACAAGAGTCATTGCTATTAGCAACTATCTTGTGGAGGAATTGAAAAAACATAAACAAATACAAGAAATTGAAAAAGCAGAGAACGAAAACTATGAGGACAACAACTTAGTTATTTGCACAGTAAACGGAACAAGTGTGTATGTAGATAACTTAACACGGGCATTCCGAAATACTTATAAAAAGATGAAATTAGAAAAGGATATTACATTGCACTCATTAAGGCATACACATGCAACTTTGCTGTTACAACAAAATGTTCATATGAAGGTCGTTTCGGAACGGTTAGGACATGCGAGTATCAAAATGACAATGGATACTTACTCTCATTTGCTTCCAAGCATACAAGAAACAGCAGCCGAAAAATTCGAGCAATTGTTTGAGGAGGAATAAAGTTTTAAATCAATCACTCCAAAAATCACACCAAGTCACCAAAAACACCAAAAATAACGAATGACAACAGAAATAAAAAATCCCTTGAAGCCTTGTGGCTCAAGGGATTTCACTTGATGATTCCGACTGGGCTCGAACCAGCGACCTCCACCCTGTCAAGGTGGCGCTCTCCCAGCTGAGCTACGGAATCGTATGTTGTTGTCCTATCGAACACATTTTTTATTATACTGACGTCCCCCCACATTGTCAAATATTTTTTTTAAAAAATTTTTAGCCATCGCGTATGCAATGGCTAATGGCGGATAAAGTCGATATGCGTGCCTTGGAAAAGACCGTCTTTATATTCATACGTGACGATTAAACTGCCGATGTATTCGCCTTTTTTTCGTTCGAGAAGTAAAACGGCCTTCAGTTTTTGTTTATCGAGCGCGTATTTTAAAAAGCGATCGAACGTCACTTTGACGCCTTTCCCGCCTTGGCGGTTATACGGAATGAGCGCGTGCACATGATCTATAATCAGCTCTGTTCCTTCGTCTGTTTCCCTCATCTTCACACTCTTCAAAACAACGGTGCGCGGATCTTCGACGATCATTTCTTCTATCCCGTTTTCGTGATGGGCAAATACGTGCACTTCGTTTTTATACGTGCCGTTGCCGCGCGCTTTCACGAGAAAAACGACAATATCTTCTTTTCCATCTTTTGTGACATCTACCGAATGCAATTGCGGGATCACCTTCGGATCGTTGACATGTTCCCATTCCGGAAACGCATACGTCTGTTGACCGACGTGAAGCGTAAAATGACGCACCCAATCTCCATCTTCTTTGCCACATAGTTGTACGTTTGCTTCCTCTAATTTTTTTGTGCAAGTATCCCCATTGAACGAAAGCGCTGTCATAACCGATAATAATAATGATAAAAACATATGTGTCCTCCATACTTTTTCATTTAGTATGAAGAAAAAACGAAAAAAATATGTATTGCCATGTTAAAAGTAGACGTGGTATGATGATTAGAAAAACATTCGAAAGGGATGGTGAGCTATGAGACGTGTCACATTAACTGACATCTTCCTTCACCCCATCACTCAAAAATATTTGAAACGTTCAGGCGTCGCGCACGCCATCGCTACCGCATACCACGCATATCGCCTCGCCTTGCTTTATGGAGTGAACGTCGATTTAGCGACAAAAGCTGCTTTGCTTCACGATATCGGTCATTATGAATGGTACTCAAACGGAACGTGGGACTATGAAACATATAAACAAAACGATATTCATGCGATTAAAGGGGCAGAGCGAGCGCATAAGTTACTTATTCGACTCGGCGAACATCCTCAACACGCCAAAGAAATTGCCCTCGCCATTTTGCTTCACACCGATTCGTATCT
Source organism: Anoxybacillus kestanbolensis (assembly GCF_001996285.1). Taxonomy (NCBI): domain Bacteria; kingdom Bacillati; phylum Bacillota; class Bacilli; order Caryophanales; family Anoxybacillaceae; genus Anoxybacillus; species Anoxybacillus kestanbolensis. Next base: position 45,803 of record NZ_MQAD01000006.1, read on the forward strand.
TCCAGAAGGAGAACTAAAACGAAAACCGCTTCAAACGATCGTGAAGCTCGCCGATGAAGCAGATGAAGAACCGGGTGGCAAACATCATTATCGCCAAATCGATGACGAACTCGCTTTAAAAAAAATTCAACAGCTCGATCGCATGGTCGAACAACAACTACAACGTAACGCTCTCGACCAAATTAGCTAAGGCTAGGTGTTATACCTAGCCTATACATACGATAACGCCTGTTCAAAGTCGGCCATTAAATCATCCATTGCCTCAAGTCCAACGCTTATGCGCAACAAACCGTCCGTAATGCCGCGACGAAGGCGTTCCGCTTTCGGCATCGCCGCATGCGACATTTTCGCTGGATACGATAAAATCGATTCGACCGCCCCTAAACTGACCGCAAAAATAGGAATGTGCGCATGTTGGACGAACGTTCGCACCGCTTGTTCATCTTCCAATTCAAACGACAACACCGCCCCAAATCCGCGCGCTTGTTCGCGATGAATGACGTGCCCCTCATGATGCGAAAGCCCTGGATAATATACATGTGCCACTTTCGGATGACGATGTAAAAATTGCGCCAATTGCATAGCTGAACGAGACGAATGCTCTAACCGAACGTGCAACGTTTTTAATCCACGCAACACAAGCCACGCATCTTGCACACCGAGCACGGCCCCAAACGAATATTGCAGTTTGCGAAGCTGTTTTGCGAGACGCTCGTCTTTCACAACCGCAAGTCCAGCAATGACATCGCTATGACCTGCTAAAAATTTCGTTGCGCTATGCAAAACGACATCGACACCGAGATCAAGCGGACGCTGCAACAAAGGAGTCGCAAACGTATTATCTAAAAACGTCAAACAACCGTGCGCTTTCGCAAGCTTCACAACCCCACGAATATCTGTAATTTTCAAAAGCGGATTGGACGGCGTTTCCATATAAATGACTTTCGTATTTGGACGAATGTGACGCGCCACCGCATCTAAATCGGTCATATCAACAAACGTATGTTCAATGCCAAATCGGCTCAATACGTCCGTGATGATGCGATACGTTCCACCATATACGTCATCGGTAATCAGTACGTGATCGCCTTTTGACAACAATAAAAATGCCGTAGAAATGGCAGCCATGCCGGAAGCGAACGCAAAACCGCTCACTCCACCTTCTAATTCCGCAATCGTCTCCTCCAACGCCTCGCGTGTCGGATTTCCCGAACGGCTATAATCGTACTTGCCAAACGTATCAAAATCAAACTGATGAAACGTCGACGCATGATGAATCGGGACACTCACTGCCCCCGTTTGCGTATCAATCTGCCATTGATTGTGAACGAGCTTTGTTTGTACATCCACTTTTCACACCTCTTTCATACGCTGAAACGCTTGTGCTAAATCAGCAATTAAATCATCATCGTGTTCAATGCCGACCGAAAAACGTAACAAACGATTACATACCCCGTTGGCGATGCGAATATCCTCTGGAATATCCATATGCGTTTGCGTTGCGGGATACGTAATAAAACTTTCGACACCGCCTAAACTTTCCGCAAACGTAATCAGTTTTAAACTTCGTAAAAAGGTATTCACCCATTTTTCATCGCGCACGCGAAACGACAACATTCCTCCTCTTCCCGGATACAATACGTCCGTCACATCTTCATGTTCGACTAAAAATTTATATATCGCCTTTGCGTTTTGTTCGTGCTGACGCATGCGCAGCGCAAGCGTCTTCATGCCGCGAATTAACAGCCATGAATCAAACGGAGACAACACCGCACCGATGGCGTTATGATACATCGCGAGTTGCTCGCACAGCTCTTTTCCTTTGGCAACAATGAGCCCGGCAAGCACGTCGTTATGCCCGCCTAAATATTTCGTTGCGCTATGAATGACGATGTCCGCCCCTTTCGTTAATGGCTTTTGTAACACAGGGGTGTAAAACGTATTATCGACGATAAGAAGCAGCCCATATTGCTTCGCAAACGTTGCCACCGCTTCAATATCCGCCTCTTGCATAAGTGGATTTGTCGGCGTTTCTAAAAAAATCGCTTTCGTTTTGTCCGTCACATGCGCCTTTACCGCATCGAGATCGCGAAAATCAACGTATGTAAACGATAAACCGTATTTCTTCCACCCTTTTTCAAATAGCCGATACGTTCCGCCATATAAATCGGCCGAAACGAGGAAATGATCGCCGCTTTCAAACAACGCAAACAACGTTTGAATCGCCGCCATGCCTGAGCTACATGCAAACCCTTGATCCCCTTCTTCTAACTGCGCAATCGCCTCCTCGACAATACGTCTCGTCGGGTTTCCTGTCCGAATGTAATCGTACCCTGTCGACTGTCCGATCCCTTCATGACGATACGCTGTTGAAAAATAGACAGGCGGATTGACCGTCCCTGTCGCTGTCTCGCTTCGATTTCCAATTTGCGCTAACCGTGTTTCGATATGACTCATTCGCTCTCTTCCTTTCTAAAAAAATAAAAGCCTTCAAAGAAGAAGGCTTTTACAGTCGCTTCTTCTTATCTTCCGAATTGAACGCCAATTCGCTGGATTTAGCACCTGACCGCTTTCGGCTGGTTGCTGAAGGTTCATCGGGCCAGTCCCTCCCCTTCTCTTGATAAGAACGTAAAACGATATTGAATTTTCTGATTTTTAATTAATGTATCTTATTTTCCGAAAAATTGCAACTATTTTTTATCCTTTTCCAACACGTGAGGGCTTCCCCCAAGTCTTTTCTCTCATTCCGCCGCAAGAGCATCGGCTTTTGTCGGATGGACGGTACCCGCTGGATGTTGTGGCGGTGCATAGATGGAATACAATTTTAGCGGAACGTTTCCAATATTTATTACATTATGCCACGTTCCAGCAGGGACAAAAATAGCAGAACCGTCGCCCACTCGTCGTTCAAACGTTAGCTCGTTTTTCTTTTTCCCCATCCGTACAATCCCTTCGCCTTGTTCAATACGTAAAAATTGATCCACGCCCGGATGAATTTCTAAACCAATATCCTCCCCGACACGCAAGCTCATTAACGTCACTTGTAAATGCGGACCTGTCCATAACGTCGTACGGAACATATTGTTTCGTTTCGTCGCTTCTTCAATTTGAATGACAAACGGGTTCGGTCCGTAATCTTTCGTATATTCCCTCGGAAGCGGATAAGGCATGATCGGATATGGATACATTGGATACACGTAATGCGGATAGTAATAATACATGTTCTCACCTCTTTTTCATATTCATCGTCATGTTATGCACAACTGCCCGACCATGCGCCTCACATGCAAAAATCGACAAATCAGAAATATATATGGTACATTAAAAAAAAGGAGGGAGATAATGAAAGCACCTGCTTTATTTCTTGCGCATGGATCACCGATGTTAGCGATTGAAGATAGCGCATATACATCGTTTTTAACAACGCTCGGAAAACAGATGCATCCAAAAGCTATCGTCGTCTTTACTGCACATTGGATGACACGCCAACCGACCGTTTCGTCGATCGCTGGAACGTATGAGATGATTTATGACTTTTCCGGCTTCCCACGTGAATTGTATGAAGTAACCTATGCTGCACAAGGTTCAGTAGAATGGGCAAAACGCGTCCAACATCAATTCAAACACGTCTCACCTATCGTCAATGTCGATGAAACACGTGGACTTGACCACGGTTCATGGGTATTGTTAAGCCGACTATTTCCAGAGGCAAACATTCCAATCATCCAAGCATCTGTCGTTCCGTGGTGGACACCAAAGCAATTGTTTCAACTCGGAGAGGCACTCCGCCCGTTGCGTGACGAAGGTGTCATGATTCTCGGCAGCGGTGGCACAGTGCACAATTTAATGGCGCTTCGCTGGGATGAACAAACGAAAGCAGATTCTTGGGCTGTTGCTTTCGATGATTGGTTGCTTGCTCAATCATCCGCTCAAAGCGAAGACGTATTTCACTATGAAGAAAAAGCCCCTTATGCGAAACAAGCTGTCCCAACACCAGAACATTTAGCACCGTACTGGATCGCCTACGGAGCAGGCGACCGCAAAGAAGCTCCACGCGTCTTATTTCGAGCATACGAGTACGGAAGCTTAAGTTTAATGGCTGTATCGTTTTAAAGGAGGCTTTTGACTGTTCATGATAAATGTATAAATATTTATAAAAATTTTATAAAAATCTGATAATCATTTTATGTGAAAAAAGTCA
>NZ_MQAD01000006.1:50013-51217 GCF_001996285.1 Anoxybacillus kestanbolensis
ATCGGGCGCGATGAACAAGGAAGGAAACAGTCTTGTAAGTTTTCTGTAACGGTTTCCTATGTGGCAAGAATTTAAAAAATTCGCAGTACGTGGCAACGTCATCGACTTAGCTGTCGGGGTCATTATCGGTGGGGCGTTCGGGAAAATCGTTTCTTCTCTTGTCAACGACATCATTATGCCGCTTTTTGGTCTTATTTTAGGCGGCATTGATTTTAGCGGGTTATCTTGGAAAGTCGGCGAAGCGGAAGTGAAATACGGGGCGTTTCTTCAAACCGTCGTTGACTTTTTAGTTATCGCCTTTTCGATTTTTCTATTTGTCAAACTTTTAAACAACTTGCACGAGCGAATCAAAAAACAAGAAGAAACGAAACAAACCGCACCAACGATGACAAAAGAACAACAACTACTCACAGAAATTCGCGATTTGTTAAAACAGCAAAAAGAAACACCGTAGCCCTCAAAGTTTGGGGGCTTCATTCGCATAATAAGCAAGCCGTTTATATTTCACATTTTTTCCGTAAAAAAACCGTAAACCCATGCGGATTTACGGCTTTTTTTACGCATTCAACGCAGCTTCTTCCTCGTCGCGCAAGTTGTGCGCAAGGCGACCAGAGGCGCTTGCGGCAATGCTTGCGACTAAATCGTCTAAAAACGTATGCACGCCTTTGCCACGTTTCGTATCAAGCTGCTTAATGATTCCGACTTTATTTTTATCGAGATGACCAAATGTCGTCACCGCGATGCTTCCGTATCCGAGGACCGCCCCTAACGCTAACGTTTCATCGACACCAAACAACCCTTCATCCGTTTCAACAATCGTCTGAAGCGGCTCCGACAGCATCCCTTGCTCTGCGAGTTTATCAAGCTCAATACCAACTAAAATCGCATGTTGTACTTCGCGTTTTTGTAACACTTTTTCTACACTTTCGATACATTCTGCCATCGTTAAATTTTTATTATACGGACTTTGCATTTCATATACAATCTCAGCAATGGCTGGAATCGTTACCCCACGTTCTGTTAATAACTGCAACGTTCTTTCATACACTTCTTTACTTGATATACGCTTCATTCCTCATCCTCCTCTCGTTCTCTCATTAGGTTATCAATTTTATTAAAATCATAGAATAATGATAAAGATTTTAATAAAATTGTTTATCCGTCCACGTCGTTTAAGCGACATGTACTCGGATTGGGAGTAACC
>NZ_MQAD01000007.1:0-17101 GCF_001996285.1 Anoxybacillus kestanbolensis
ATCTTACGACAGCACGGAATGCAAACCAGCATGAGTCGAAAAGGAAACTGCTATGATAACGCATGTGCGGAATCGTTTCACAGCATCATCAAAAAAGGAACTGATTTTTCACGAGACCTTTGCAACAAGGGAAGAGGCCAAACATCGGATTTTTGAATATATTGAGTGTTTTTATAATGCCGAGCGAATTCATTCCGCTAACGAGTACATATCTCCGATGGCGTATGAGAAGATGTATCAGCAAGGCAAAAAGCAGTGAACTCTTCTCTCCACAAAGTCACGATATAAGGGGCATCTTTCCTCTTGAGGAGGGGAAGGGTTTACCAAACCGTTCTCCTTCTCAAGAGGCCACCAAACGAAGTGCGGTAGTAGGGTTTTAAAGTTTTTCTCGATTTTACGTGTCTATTTTCTTGACATAATACCATAAAAGCGATGTCGGCGCAAATGGACATGGAATCATTTCGGCAGGCCGTGCAATACATTATTGAGGCGAAGCGAATCTTCATCATTGCGAACCGAAGCGCCGTTTCGCTAGGAACATTTTTAGAGTTTTATCTCGATGTATTACTGGAGAACGCTGAACTCATCCGCAATCCGCATGGTATATCGGAAAAGCTGTTTCGCCTTAACGAAGATGATGTTGTGATTGCGCTCAGTTTTGCCCGCTACACAAAAAGCACAATCGAAGCGGTTGCTTTTGCGAAAGACCGCGGCTCAAAAATTATCGCTATTACAGACCACCTATTATCTCCATTAGTCCCTTATGGAAATGTTACATTATGCGCTCCGACGGAAATGCCGTCGTTTATCGACTCATTTGTCGCGCCGTTAAGTTTAATCAATGCCCTTATTACCGAAGTTGGCCGTAGAAAGCGGAGCGAAGTTGAAAAGCATTTATCCGATTTAGAAGAAACGTGGAAGAGATTTCACATTTTTTATGAATAAGCATCATAAAAAGGCGATATTCCCCCTACAGATAGACAGTGACGTTCTTGGGAGTCTATTCTGAGGGGATTTTTTTATGGCTGAGAAAGAACAATAGATAATCTTAAACGGGAGGTCATTTGTTTAGTGGGAGGAGGGCTAGTCTGATCGACAGCTCCGTAAACGCTTTCGAGTGTATACATTATGAATGCTCTGACTCAATTTCTTTCATCGTTTCACACCATGTTTTTTTAGGAAGTTTACCTTTATGCATTAACTCAACTTCTTTCAACGACTCAATAATTGATTCCCTTATACTAGATTTCTCGCGAATTACAGTTTCCATCTCCTTCTCTTCCTCCTTATCATGTATATACTGTGTACTCCTTAAAGATGGAGTATATATCCTAATTTATAGAAAATATACTGCAAAATTCACTCATTTGCACTTATTTTTATTTATTTCATCTAAAAGCTACTCCTATTGTTCAGAGCTTTTTTCTTTCTTTATTTTATGTCTGTTTTTATTTATAATAAAATAAAGAATATTCAAATAATTTTATATATAACAAGTTAAAAACACGGAATCGATGACGTATACTCCTTTTCATCCATCTATCCCCATTCAGTTGATATTAAGGAAGGGTGAGCAGAAAGTTTGATGGAAAATAAAACTTTAGCTCCATGTAAAGGGGGTGTATGAATGGCAGCGAAACGATTTTTAATAACAAAAACAAAGTTTATTCCACCGTTGCTAAAAGAGTCGACCGTTCATCGACCGCATCTGATGAAAAAGCTGCACCAAGTATACCATTATCCTTTAACTCTTATTCACTCAGGTCCTGGATATGGAAAGAGTACAGTTTTATCCGCTTTTCTTAGTGCACAAACGAAACCTTACTGCTGGTATAGCCTTTCAAAGCAGGAAGATGATTTTATTCCTTTCCTTGTTCACATGATCTATGCTGTACAGAGTAGATTTCCTTATTTCGGAGAAAAAATAGTTGACTATTTACAAAATGAAGAACGAGCAAACTTGGAGGAAGATATTGAGTTTTTATGTTCAGAATATATTAATGAGTTGTTTACAATTCAGGAGGATTTTATTTTTGTGATCGATGACATCCATATTATAGAGCATTCTAGTCAAACCAAAAAATGGCTGATTTCATTCATTTCCCATCTACCAAGTCATGTTCACCTTGTATTATCGGGGAGAATCCGGCTTCATTGGGATATCATTACGAAAATGCTTGTTCGCGGGAATTTGTTGGAGTTGAGTGAAGCTGAGCTGGCTTTCACAAAAGAAGAAATCGAGGTTTTATTTTCTCATTCCTATGGTTGTGAGTTAGAATCTGAACAAGTGGACAAGATTTATCAATTAACCGAGGGATGGATTATTGCCATTCAAATGATCTGGCAACAAATGAAAATCCGAGGAGGTCTGGACGGATATCAAGGGGAGAATCCGGCTTCAAACGAAGAGTTGTTACGATTTTTGACAATGGAGGTGTTTGTTAATCAACCGGAAGAAGTGCAGCTTTTTTTACTAAAAACGGCTATTTTTGATGAGTTTCATGTAAAACTTTGCTATGACCTTTATCAATGGAAAGATACGAACGAGATGTTGCAATATTTGTTGGATCAAAATTTGTTCATTGTTCAAATAGGAGAAGGTCTGTATCGCTATCATCCACTATTTCGCGATTTTCTTCTTAAACGATTAAGGAAAAATGAGCCCTTTTTTTATCGTGTTCATAGACAGGCTGCAGACTACTATTGCAAGAGCGGGCAATTCGAAAAAGCGATCTATCATTATCAAGAAATAGGGGAAGAAGAGAAAATCGCATATATTTTGCAATACAATGGTCAGCAATTGTTAAGCGAAGGAAAGATAGAGACATTATCCGAAGTGCTCGACAAGCTTTCAATGGAAGTAAAAAATAAGTTTGAGATGCTGTGGTTTCTTGAGGGGGAACTCAACCGTTATTTTTGTAAGTATGAGAGAGCGCTTACATGTTACTCTCAATTAGAAGAATTGGCACAAGAAAAACGAGACCGCTATTTAGAAAGCTTTGGAAAAGAAGGAAAAGCAAGAATTTATCTAGATACTATTCAACCGGCGAAGGCAGATGGTTATTTAAGTAAGGCTATTGAACGGATGGGACAAAGTGAAGGGAATGTGGAGAGGGAAATTCAGCTTTACAGCTTGATGGCTGAAAATCTTCTTAATCTTGGTAAAGCGCAAGAGGCGGAAAAATGGTTAGAAAAGTGTAAGGAGTTACAAGCGAATTTCAAGAAAGTAGAATTAGAATCAAGACTTTATTTACGAACGGGAAGGTTGCTTGAGGCAAAAAAACTTCTTGAGCATGCCCAATTTGAAGAAGAAGGTCAAAATCATTCATCCCGCTCTCACCGAGAAACAGACTTGCTTTTGTCAATTATATTTTCTTATACGGGTGAAGGAGAAAGAGCAAAACGATTAGCAGAGAAAGGGATCTTTCGGGGAGCAGCAAGGAAAGCGCCATTTGTAGAAGCATGTGGTTGGATGAGGTTGGGGCATGCCGTTCAACTGTTAGAACGCTATGAACCGAATCTAGCAGCGAAATGTTATGAGACATCGATTGATTTGATGGAGCAAATCAACATGTCTAGGGGAAAGTCAGAAGCCTACATGGGACTATGCTTATTGTTTGGCAAGCTTACCGATTATCAAAAGGCTTATCAGTATGGCCAGATGGCATTGGAGGAGCCTTCACGTGTAAAAGATCTCTGGTTAACCACCTATATTACATTAGCCCTTGGGATAAACGCCTTTTACAACAGACGATGGGAAGAATCAGAATTTTACTTTATGAAATGTAAAGAGAACTTTGAGGAATGTGGTGATAAATACGGGTACATTGTGACGCTTTTTTGGCTTGCTTATCTTTATGATGCGTTAAAAGAGAAGAGGACGTTTAAGCAGTATATAAAAGAATTTCTTACTTTAATTAAGCATCATCATTACGAGTTTTTTATTGAAAACCATACATTGTTTGGTCCAGCAGATATTGAAACGATTGTCCCGCTCTTGTTGGCAGCGAAGGAACTAAATGTAAAAGAAGACTATGTTTCTTCTCTTTTACGTCGCCTTGGATATAAAGAGTTAGGTTTTCATCCTGGTTATACCATTCGTGTTCAGACACTAGGAGACTTTCAAGTTTGGATAGGGAATGAAAAGCTATCAGAGAAGAGCTGGAAAAGAGAAAAGGCGAAAGAACTTTTTCAATTATTGATTACGAAAAGAGACAAAATGATATCTAAGTCTGAAATTCTAGAATTGCTCTGGAAAGAACAAGAAGAGGAAGCAGCCCAGCGAGATTTTAAAGTCGCACTCAATGCTTTAAATAGAGCGATTGAACCGAATCGCAAGGCCAGGGCAAACACATTCTTTATTGTTCGTGAAGGAACTTTCTATGGATTAAATAAAGAGGCTTCTTTTGAGATTGATGCAGTTCGTTTTGAAAAATTGATTGAAGAAGGGTTAGAAGAAAGTAATCGTCGTCTTGCGATCGAGAAATTGAGCAGAGGTTTAGAGTATTATCAAGGAGACTATTTGTCAGGAAGTCGTTACGATGATTGGTGTTTGGAAGAAAGAGAACGGCTGCTTCTCTTATATTTACGGGGAGCAGAACGGTTGGCACAGATGTTTGTAGCAGAAGAGCGCTTTGATGAGGCCATACGTTGGTGCGAGTCTATTCTTACACATGATCCTTGTTGGGAAGAGGCATATCGGTTATTGATGTACTGCTATTATCGAAAGCAAAACCGCTCCTATGCGTTGAGATTATTTGAAAAGTGTCAAAAGCATTTACAACAGGAACTAGGTGTAGAGCCGATGGAATCAACAAAAAAAATGTTTGCCATGATTAAAGATGTGCCTTTTTTACCATTGTGATCGAAGGCGATTTGCTTCTTATTCAGAATACTATAATAAAGTTTTTTCGTTATTTTATGCATATATGTTTGCAGTAAAAAAGGTGTCCCAGTACTTTTGGGACATCATCTTTTTTCCATAGGATTTGATTTAGAGAGAGGTAAGGTGAAGAACATACTGTAATCATGACTTCTTGACAGCGCTTTTGCTTCCACGCTCGTCTGCTTGTAACTGATTTGCAACTCCATTAATCAATAATACAGATAAGACATTTATTTTAATCGCGAGGGAGGAAACGAAATGAAACGAACGACAAAATGTTTTTTGTATTTGCTGGTGGTGATGTTGGTGATATTGGGAGCTTGTAGTTCGAATGATGCAGGAGTGGCAAGCAATGAGAATGATAAGCCGAAAAAGGGAACGAATGAAAAAACGGAAGAAGTCGTTCGGATCGGGGTGTTGGCTTCTTTGACAGGGGCACTGGAGGTATATGGAAAACAAACAGTAAGAGGATTTGAACTCGGTCTTGAGTATGCAACAGGTGGAACGATGGAAGTAGCAGGAAAGAAGATTGAGTACATTGTGGAAGATACAGAAACCCAACCGAATGTTGCAGTTCAAAAAGCGACTCGATTGCTTGAAGACCATCAGGTAGATTTTATTGTCGGTTCATCATCTTCAGGGGATACATTGGCGGTACTTCCATTAATGGAGGAATATAAAAAGATTATGATTGTTGAGCCGGCGGTTGCTGACAGTATAACAGGTGAGAACTGGAACAGGTATATTTTTAGAACTGCAAGAAATTCTTCGCAAGACGCGATTGCTGGTGCAACGGCAATTGCAGCTGAAGGAGTTACGATTGCCACACTCGCTCAAGACAGTGCATTCGGACGTGATGGGGTGGCTGCATTTAAAAAGGCAGCTGAAGAGTTGGGAGCCAAAATTGTCCATGAAGAATATGCCGATCCTTCAGGTGTTGACTTTTCTTCAAACATTCAGCGAATTGTCAATGCAAAGCCAGAGTATTTGTTTGTCATTTGGGCTGGAGCTAATTCGCCATGGGGACAGCTAGCTGATATGAAAGTACAAGAGCGCGGAATCAAAATTTCGACTGGAGCTCCTGACATTGCAGCTCTTCGGACCATGGATGCAGTAATCGGTATGGAAGGATTTACGGTTTATCATCATAGTCTTCCAAACAATGAAATAAACGATTGGCTCGTCAAAAAGCATCTAGAAAAATTTGGGGAGGAACCAGACTTGTTTACTCCTGGTGGATTTGCAGCAGCGATGGCAATTGTAACAGCTTTGGAAAAGAGTGGAGGAGTTACGGATGCAGAGACGTTAATTGAGACGATGGAAGGTATGACATTTGACACACCAAAAGGTCCAATGACGTTCCGACCGGAAGACCATCAGGCATTGCAAACTATGTATGCGATTACTCTTAAAAGAACGAATGAGTTTGATTACCCTGTTCCCGTCCTTGTAAGAGAACTTACATCGGAAGAAACGGCACCTCCCATCAAAAATCGCTAATCATTAAAAAAGGAGCCGAACGTTCATTACTCTTTCTGTTCGGCCCCTTTATTTTAACCAACGACACTCAAAAAGAAGGTGAGAGCGATGGATGACATCATTTTGGAAACAAACGGATTGACTATTGTGTTTGGTGGACATGTGGCAGTGGATAATGTATCGGTCAAAATTCAACGGAATCAATTGAAGTCGATTATTGGTCCAAATGGAGCAGGGAAAACGACGTTTTTTAATATGCTTAGCGGTCAACTTAAGCCAACAAAAGGGAGCGTGTTTTTCGATGGCAAGGATATTACCTCTTTATCACCAGCTGAACGAACAAGACTGGGGATTGGACGCTCTTTTCAAATCACAAATGTCTTTCCTAATTTAACTTGTTATGAGAATGTTCGTCTTGCTGTTCAATCTCAAAAGGGGATTCGTTATAACATGTTTTCACATGTGAGAAAATTTCGGGATGTAAATGAAAGAGCCTATCAACTTTTGGATATGGTATTTCTTGTGAATAAAGCAAACGAAATGGCGGTTAATCTTACACATGGAGAAAAGCGGAAACTGGAAATTGCTATGCTCCTTGCTTTGGAGACAGAGATGTTGCTTCTTGATGAGCCGACGGCGGGCATGTCACTCGAGGAAGTGCCGATGATTTTGGATGTAATTCGCAACATTCGTGATCAACGGAATCGAACGATTTTGTTGATTGAACACAAAATAGATATGGTTCTTGATTTATCAGACAATATCATGGTTCTTTTCCATGGTCAACTGCTTGCGGATGGGCCTCCGGAAGAGATCATAAGGAATGAGCAAGTTCAATCTGCGTATTTGGGGGGGCTGTACAATGACGCTTCTTAAGGTTGAAGCAATCCAAACGTACATTGAGCAGTATCATATTTTGCAAGGGGTGTCCTTTGAAGTACGGGTTGGGGAAGTAACTGTTCTTCTTGGGCGGAATGGGGCTGGGAAAACAACGACTCTCCGCTCGATTATGGGTCTTACTCCTGTAAGAGAAGGAAAAATTTTTTACAAAGATCAAGAGATTCAGACATGGCCGACTCATCAAATTTCAAACATTGGCATCGGTTATGTTCCTGAAGATCAAGGAATTTTTGGAGCATTGACTGTGGAAGAAAATATGAAAGTAGCTATAAAGAATAAAGATGAGCGAACAATGGAACGTCTCGAATGGGTGTTGGACTTGTTCCCGGATTTAAAAAAATTCTGGAAAAAGCAAGGGGGAAATTTGAGCGGGGGACAAAAGCAAATGCTGGCGATTGCGAGAGCATATATCAACGACAATAATCTTCTCCTAATTGATGAGCCAAGCAAAGGTTTGGCACCAATTGTCGTTGAAAAGGTAATGGATTCGATCCAGCAGATGAAAGAACAGACAACGGTCGTACTGGTTGAACAAAATTTCATAATGGCAAGTGCGATTGGAGATCGCTTTTACATTATCGACGATGGTCGTACTGTGCACAGTGGCTTGATGAAAGAACTAAAGGAGGATGAGCAGTTAAAGAAACAATATTTAGGGATTGCTTGAAAGGAGGGAATGAAATGGATCTTTTCATCAACATTACGATCAATGGTTTAGCAACTGGGATGCTTATTTTTCTGCTTGCTGCGGGGCTAACACTCATTTTTGGATTAATGGATGTGTTAAATTTTGCTCACGGTGCATTGTTTTTGTGGGGAGCGTATGCTGGAATTTGGGCTTATAGTGCGACGGAAAGTTTTTTTCTGGGTATTGTCATTGCTTTAATTACGGGGATGATTCTAGGATATTTGTTGGAACGGTTCATTGTGAAACCGGTGTATGGAAACCATATTCAGCAAATTTTAATCACTCTTGGGGTTATGCTTGTCCTGAGTGAATTTGTCAAAGTCGTGTGGGGACCGAATATTATTCAAGCAACTGCTCCTGAATGGCTGCAAGGAAGTTGGGAAGTCGGAAGCATCCTTTTAGTTAAATATCGATTATTTATTATCTTCATTGGTCTAGTTGTCTTTTTTGCTCTGTTATTTTTGTTAAATAAAACAAAGTTAGGATTAGTTGTTCGTGCTGGAGTCATTAATAAGGAAATGGTGCAAGTTCTTGGAATCAATATTCGGAAGGTCTTTCTCTTTGTTTTCATTTTAGGTGCAGCGATGGCTAGTTTAGCAGGTGTGTTGTTTGGACCTTATTCTGGGGTGATTTATGCTGAAATAGGCCTTGAATACGGGATTTTAGCTTTTATCGTTGTCATCATTGGTGGAATGGGTAGTGTGCTGGGTTCCATGATTGCTGCACTTCTCGTTGGCATTTTAGGGGCTTATACCGCATACTTTATCCCCGATTTATCGTTGGCGGTTAACTTTGTGTTGATGCTTACCATTCTTATTTTTAAGCCGACTGGACTCATCGCAGCGAAGGAGGTGGGCAAATGAATCGCTTAAAAACTTTGTCAAAACTTAAGTTGATGTTAGCGTTACTGACTGTTGGTTTGTTTGTTTTTCCATTTATTAGCGATTCAAGGACCGCTTTTATCATCTTAACGCAAATTTTTATTCTTGCTATATTTTCCATGAGTTATGACCTGCTTCTCGGATACACAGGTATCGTTTCTTTTGGACATGCGATGTTTTTTGGAATAGGGGCTTATACGGTTGCTATCTGTCTGAGGCATTTTGGTGCAACAATTTCAACCGTATTGCTTGCCGCTTTGCTCACGGTGATTTTTACAGTAGTTGTTAGCTATCTAGTTGGAATGTTAACGCTTCGATTAAAAAAACATTTTTTTGCGATGCTTACACTAGCCGTTGCGAGTTTGTTTTTGGTTGTTGCGGAAAAATGGCGTTCTCTAACGATGGGCAATGACGGGTTCACGTTTGTTGTTCCTGAGCTATTTCGTGATCGTGTTTCATTCTATTTCATTTCGCTCGCCTTTCTTGTTGTTATGTATTTGTTCCTTGAGCGATTTACTCAATCGCCGATGGGAAAAGTATTGGAGGCGATTCGTGAAAACGAAGTTCGAGTCGAATCGCTAGGCTACAAAGTATTACATTATAAAGTTATTGCGAATGTGATTGCCGGAATGATCGCAGGGCTGTCTGGCATCTTGTATGCGATGAGCCTTCGTTTTGTCAATACGACTGTATTTTCAGTGGAACGAACGTTAGATGCCTTATTAGTTACAATCATCGGCGGTGTTGGAACGTTGTTTGGTTCAGTCATTGGCGCTGCGTTGCTCGAGTTTGCCCGCCACGGTCTGATGGATTTAGCGAAAGTTCATTGGGTTTTTGAACGTTGGGTTATCTTATTTGGAATGGTGTTTATTCTCGTTGTGATGTTCTTTCCAAAGGGAATTGTCGGAACAATGAAACATTGGTGGAAGCAGCGGATGTATAAAAAAGAGCAAACCAATCAGCTTGATGAGAGAAGCACAAACACATTGAAAGAGGACTTTCATTCGTAAAGTATGGTTGAAGTGGCACGACCTTTTGTCTTCATTAGAGAAAACACTTCAAGGATGAAGAAGAGAATAAATGTATTATATGTAAAAAAAGAAAACCTTATTGTTTAATGCAAATAAAAAGTAAAAGGAATCATTGGAGAGTGAGCAGAATGAATCATGAGCCGATTGGGATTGTCAGTACAGGAATATATTTGCCGGAACAGCGAATGACAGGGGAAAAAATAGCAGCTTTGTCTGGCTTGCCATTGGCTGTTGTTGAACAAAAAATGGGCATTAAAGAAAAGCCTATACCGGGTGAAGAGGATCATACGTGTCAGATGGGAATTTATGCGGCGAAGAAAGCAATGGAAAAAGGGGGAGTTTTGCCGGAAGAGTTGGATTTAGTGATTTATATTGGCGAAGAGTACAAAGAATATCCACTTTGGACTGCTAGCATTAAACTGCAACAAGAAATTGGAGCGATTCGGGCATGGGCATTTGATGTTGCTCTTCGATGCTGCACGACAATTATGGCTTTAAAGCTGGCTAAAGATATGATGATTGCTGATCCTTCGATTCGAACGGCTTTGCTTGCAGGAGGATACCGAAATGTTGATTTGATCGATTACAGTAATCCAAGAACAAGATTCATGTATAACCTTTCAGCTGGAGGCGGAGCGATTATCTTACAAAAAGGATATAGATGTAATGAGTTGCTGGAAAGTCATTTAATCACGGACGGTTCCTTTTCTGAAGATGTCATTGTGAGAGTTGGGGGAACGAAACAACCGATATTCCCTGCTGCGATTGAAAAACGTCTCCATTATTTGGATGTAACCGATCCAGAAGGTATGAAAAGACGCCTTGAGGAAAAGTCTATGAACCATTTTCTTTCTGTGATTCGCAAATCTTTAGAAAAGAGCGGTCTGTCGGAAAAGGATATTGATTATTTAGGAATCTTGCATATGAAGAAATCAGCTCACGACTTTGTTCTTAACGAGTTAGGTCTGTCAGAGGAGCAATCGATTTATTTAGATCGTTATGGTCATGTCGGTCAATTCGATCAAATTCTCTCCCTCGAACTCGGTCTTGCCGATGGGAAAATTAAAAACGGAGATATCGTCGTACTCGTCAGCGCTGGAATCGGTTATGCCTGGGGGGCTTCGACGATTCGCTGGGGAAGAGAGTAAGAAAGAAGGATGGTGATATCATTGGCAGACATTCAGTTGAAAACCGTTGTGCTCGACAATGGAGAAACAATTGGATATCGGGAACGCTTGGGCGGAGATGAAGTTCTCATTCTCATCCACGGAAATATGACATCATCAAAGCATTGGGATGTATTACTTGAAGCTTTTGATCCATTCTATACACTCTATGCTCTTGATTTGAGGGGATTTGGAATCTCCACTTATCACACACCGATCGACTCGATCAAAGACTTTTCCGATGATGTGAAAGCATTTATGGATGCTATAGGATTGGAGAAAGCTTCATTGCTTGGCTGGTCGACTGGCGGCGCCGTCAGTATGCAATTTGCCATTGATTATCCAGAGCGTGTCAAGCGATTAATCTTACTAGCGTCTGCCTCCACAAGAGGCTATCCGTTTTATCAAATGGGACCGAATGGAGAAAAATGCCGCATCGCGAAAAAAGCCGATATTGCTGTCGATCCAGGGAAAACACTTCCGATCTTATCCGCTTATCGGACAAAAAATAAAGCATTTTTAAAAGAATTATGGAATTCTCTTATTTATACAAACGAACAACCTTCTACTGAAAAATATGAAGAATATTTGGAAGATATGCTCACGCAGCAAAATCTCGTCGATGTTTACCATGCTCTCAATACATTTAACATCAGTACGGTTCACAACGGAGTAAAAGAAGGAACTGGCAAGGCAAAAGACATCAAAGCTCCTACCCTTGTTCTATGGGGGGAAAACGATCTTGTGGTGACAGAACAAATGACTAATGAAATATTGGAAGACTTAGGAGAGAATGCAGAGTTTGAACTGCTGATAGAATGCGGCCATTCCCCTCTTATTGATAATTTGGAACAATTGCTAGAAAAAATAACAAGCTTTTTGCAGAAGGTGTAAAAAAAGGAAGATAGACTCGACAATTGAATTGCACTCTGTTTCTTGATGTTTTTGCAATAGACAGCCTCTCACCGCTTGCTGCAAGCAACGTTTAGTAGCAGGCGTTTTTTTTAAAACAAATTGGCGGAAGGGGATCAGATTGTTTCGATTATTCTGGTGAGCTTTTCTTCTGAACAGCACTCCCAAAATGGAAGAAACCACCTGCAATTCTTTTTTTAAAACACAATAGCTGAGTTTTTGACCCTTTATTTTTTCAGCATGGTATGTCTCTGTTTTTTGCAACACCGGTGCCAATATTTGCTCCCCATGTTTTTCGATCATTTCTGGCCAAAGGAAAGGAGTTGTTCTCTACAGCTTCTAGAGAGCGATGCTGACTATCCGCTACAAGGCCGTACGAATATGTTCCTTCCGTCGTAAAAACTCGTTAAAAAAGCTTCAATAGCAGGTAATGAATTTTCTCGGAGTATCAATGTAACTGGTCGATCGTAACCTTAAGTTATTGGATTATTATAGATATTCATGTGAAAGAGAGAGGAGATAATGTTATGCTTCAAAGAAAAACATTCATGTTGGCCTTGTTAGTGGTGTTTAGTTTATTTCCTTTCCTGTTCAGTTCTTTTGTCAGTGCTTCAGAGTCACCTACTTTGATTTCTGTCGCTAGCGATCCGTATCCATGGGAACGTGTAGAAGTTTATGGGAGTAATGTAAGCCAAATGATCAGCGAGAAAGAAAAGATGCTTAGGATCAGCTTGCCGGAAAATGACAAGGTGAGAAGTTGGTTTCCTTCCGATGTTTATGTTCATGTTGGATACAGCAGTTCAAATCAGGACTATGATTTTGGCAGCTATGGATATTTAAAAAGCAATCGTTATTTTGTTTTAGGATATGGCTTAGGATGGAAGGAGGCAACAAAGCCGTATCCAGTTCTTCTTGTACACGGTGCAGCAGATGATATGAATCGTGCATGGGCTCATCCGTGGGATAAGGAAACGCCTAGCTCAATTGATAAGCCTGGGTTAATGCAATATTTAGCGGAGAGAGGTTACGCTGTTTTTGCCATTTCGTTTCCGCATACACATGGAAACAATTTATTCCAAGGACAATTAATTGCTGATGCCATTTCTATCATTAAGGAGAAAACAGGGGCAGCAAAAGTGGATATTGTTGCTCATAGTAAAGGGAATATTTCTTCCATTGCTTATATGAGTTCGTTGAATGATGATTGGTCTGATACTGCTTGGATGACAAACTTTCGAGGAGACGTCCGCAAATATGTAGCGATTGCCGCTCCTTTTAAAGGGCTAGATACGATGTTTCGTTACTATTTAGCGAATACCAATACAATTGATGGGACTCTTAATGCACCTGTAGCCTTTTACAATGCGTACATTTATTACAACTATCGGAATTATTACCGTTGGAGTATGACTGATACTTATGGTGATGGAAACTATTTTGAGGGGCAAACTCAGCTTCTCCATAATTGGGTGGACGATCCGAATGACCCGGTTTGGTTTAACTTTGAAAGTGATACGGGAGATTTTAATAATACAAGGAATAAGCTGTATTGGGGTGGATGCAGTTATTATGTTTGTTCAGAAGGAATCAACATAGCTATTGCGAATTCAAATGGCCAAAACGGAACTAGTAACTTTATCGAAAAAATGAATAAAAAAGGATTAGATCCCGCAATTCAATTCTATGTTTTGTATGGAACGAATCAGGCTTTAGACTACTATTGGTTTGGTTATCCGATTGGAGAAAAAGCGGCTCCAAGTGATGGATTGTTGTTTGTTAAGAGTGCCACCTATACTGACGGGATGACAAAACGGGGAGCCACTTTAAAAGCAATGGCCTCTGGAAACTATCATCACTTAGACATTGCCCGTGTTACTCCTGTTTTGAATTGGATCGAAAAAAAACTCTCTGAACCATGATTGATATGATTCGACCTTTGTTCAAGCATTTTGTGTCCTGTTTTTTGCGTTGTAACCAAAATGCAACTCCTGTTATTTATACTGCTTAATGTAAAGAAAGAAAAGGAGGAGGGCAATGTGTATTGGGCTATCGATTGGTTGAACAAACGGGCTACCTTAACTCCAAACCGTGTGGCAGTGGTCGATGGAGAAAAAAAGGTTTACTGGACTTATGAGCAATTGAATGAAGAAGCAACAAACCTAGCTCATTCGTTAAAACAGCTTGGTATTCAAAAAGGGGATCGGGTCGCTCTGTTGTCGCCTAATGATATAAGCTATTTTCATTTACTGTTTGCATGCACAAAAATCGGCGCAGTGTTTGTTCCTGTTAATTGGCGTCTTTCGAAGGGGGAAATTTCCTATATTCTTTCCGATTGCCAACCGTCTCTATTTATTTATGACAGAAAACTAGGCAAACTAGTGCCTGAAACTTATAAAGGAAAAAAGTTGGAGTTACAATCCGATACTTACAATCAACTGTTTGTTGGACATGGAGAGATAATTGAAGAAAAAGTTAATGTTGACGATCCACTGACTATTATTTATACCGGAGGGACGACCGGATCACCAAAGGGGGCCGTCTTAACGCATCAATCCATGTTTTACAACATAATTAATACGATTAACAGTTGGAATTTGACAACTGATGACACGACATTGACGTATTTACCGATGTTTCATACAGGCGGATTAAATGTCTTGTCTCTTCCGCTTTTGCACATCGGCGGCAAAGTGGTGTTCGCTAATAAATTTGAGCCCGAACGTGCTGTTCGTCTATTGAATGAAGAAAAGTGTACAATCGTTCTCTTTGTGCCAACGATGTACCATCTGCTCATTCAATCGAAGGCTTTTCAACAATCAGACTTTCCGACGGTTCATACTTTCTTATCAGGGGGGGCTCCTTGTTCCAATAAAATCTATGCCGCTTTTGCCGAAAAAGGGCTGACTTTTAAAGAAGGATACGGATTAACAGAAGCGGGGCCTAACAACTTTTTTATTAACCCACAGGATGTGTATAAACGGAGGGGCTCTGTTGGCAAACCGATGCTATATAACGCAGTGAAAATTGTCAATGAAGAAGGAAAGGAGACTGGACCCGGGGAAGTGGGAGAGATTGTGATAAGCGGCTATCACTTATTTTCCCAATATTGGAATAAACCAGACGTAACAGCTGAAACTCTGAAAGATGGCTGGTTGTATACAGGAGATTTAGGGAAAAGGGATGAAGAAGGATTCTTCTATATCGTTGGCCGAAAAAAGGACATGATTATTACCGGTGGTGAAAATGTGTATCCAGTTGAAGTTGAACATGTGATTGCTGAGTGTGAAGCAGTAGCTGAAGTAGCTGTTGTCGGTTTACCTGATGAGACATGGGGGGAAATTGTAACTGCGTTTGTTGTCTTAAAGGAAGGAATGATAATGGCTGCCGATGAAATTAAGAACTATTGCCGCAAATCGTTAGGTTCGTATAAAGTACCGAAGAGAATCGAATTGATTTCAGAAATACCAAAAACCCCAGTAGGAAAAATTGACAAACAGGCATTGGTGTCTTTCTATGGAAATCAAATCACCAAAAAATAAAAAATAAAGATAAAAGGGATTTTCAATTGGTGTAAACTATTGGGTTTGCCTTTTCTTTTTTGAAAGTGAACGACATTTATAATATACGTAAATGAAATAGATATGTGAAGCTTTTGTATATATTTGTTATATCGGAAAAATTAAAGGGGAATATTGAGTGAGAAAGTTAACTTATTTTGTTCATGTCAAAAAAGCAAGAAAGTTAGGATATTGACTGAAAATTTATAAATGTAAGCAAAATGATATAGAGTGGAGAGTGTATAAAGTGAAACGTTTGCAAGGTAAGGTTGCCGTTGTCACAGGTGGAGCTCGAGGAATTGGTCGAGTGATTGTCGAAACATTCGTTAATGAGGGAGCTCAAATGGTATTTTCGTTAGATGTAATAGAATCTCAATTTGAATCACCCAACGTGCGCCATGTGGTACTAGATGTAACAAATCGAGAACAAATTACTGCTTTCGTTGAAACAGTGAAGAAAGAATTTAAACAAATTCATGTTTTAGTAAACAATGCAGGTATTACACGTGATGCATTGATTCAAAAAATGGATGAAGCAATGTGGGATCACGTCATCAACGTTAATTTAAAAGGTGTATTCAACTTAACTCAAGCAATTGCACCAATTATGATGGAAAATAGAGAAGGATCTATAATTAATATTTCATCTGTGGTGGGTGAATACGGTAACATAGGTCAAACAAACTATGCAGCTTCAAAAGCAGGAGTCATTGGTATGACCTATACTTGGGCAAAAGAATTTACGCGCAAAGGTGCAGCGGTTCGCACAAATGCAATTGCTCCGGGATATATTGAAACAGAAATGATGGAAACCGTATCTGCGAAGGTTATAGAATCTATATGTAAAAAAAATCCACTAGGTCGTTTGGGGAAGCCGCAAGAAATTGCTAATGCCGTTCTGTTCTTAGCAAGTGACGAAGCAAGTTATGTAAACGGACATGTGCTTTCAGTAAATGGTGGTTTGCGTTTGTAGCATATTTCTAAATAAACTATATATGATAAGCTTAATTTTCGGACATAAACAAGCTTTTCTGCCACTTCTCCGAACGAAAACGCTATCAGACAAATGAATTTGTCTGTCATGCGTGGGCGGCAAGAAAAATCTTGCCGCCTATGGCAGAAAAGCGGTCTTCTATTCATGATGAGATATGTCGGAAACTCAACTTGGATCTATATACAACACCCGGATGAGGTGTTGAGCCGCATGGGGTGTGCTGTGTGAATCAGAGGTTAAAATGCCAATTTGGATGTATATAGAAACTTCTGAGGAAGCTAGAAATTTATTGGTTGCACAATTAGACGGTGACGGTGCGAGAGATTCTGAAGCGGTTTTTGATAGTAGAGATACAATGGCTTCTTTGGGAATAAAAACAATTCCGGAAATCAATAAAGAATATATGAGAAAGTTATTAGAACATGCTTTTGAAGTTGGATTTATTAAAACTAATCGGTTAGTAGAAGAAGTATCAGTGTAATGCTGATACTTCTTTTTTATGGAGGTGGTGCTAGTATAGTTTTATGGACAGCTTTTAGTTAACTCTCTATCATAAAAGATAAGAGAGGAAGTGTCCGATATGAAACAAAAAAAGAAATATAACGACA
>NZ_MQAD01000008.1:0-73625 GCF_001996285.1 Anoxybacillus kestanbolensis
CCGTTGTTTCCACATATCTACGATCTTCTTGATGACGTTGAAGCATCCGATTTCCCCCTCCTATACCCTTATACCTATATATTAAAACAGCTTGTCGACTTTGTCGACAAGCTGATCCTTTTATTCATCTCACCGTCGAAACTTCAACCCCAAGCGGCAGAGCGGCTCCGCCTGCATGCATCAGTTCAAGTGAAAGAACGTCTTGGTTTGAGAAAACAGTATAATCGATATAGGCCGATTGGGTAATCGGTTGAAGCGGTGGGATGAGATAAACAACCCCGTTTATTTTCACAGCTCCACAATAAGCCCCGCCGCGACCGCTAAAACGAAGGCGAATCGTTTTTATTTCCCCTGTTTCATTTTGAATCGGAAGCGATAGACGGTATGTTAAGCCGTAATGCCCTGGATTGTGTACCGTTTCGCTCGGATGGCTTAATGCATTGGCTACTGAAAGTAAATGGTCCGTTTTTCCGTTTGATATACTGTAAGCAACAGGTTCACCATCGATTGTATATGTCGGCAATGTTGCTTCTAATGTTGTCCCTTTCCATACGCCGCGCGGATGGGTTGCATAAGAATCAATCGGTGCGAGCGTAGGAGAAATGGTTGAAAAATTAGCTGCTGCATTTGTCACCACCGTGCGAATACGATAATTTGCTATGCCGCTTTCTTGTTGGACGGTAAAGTCATATAAAAATCCGAGCAGTTGGTTGTTTGAGACGTCAAATGCTTGAATGACCGCGCTCGTTCCTGCTTTCACTTTCACTGCTTGAGCAGTTGCGAGCGATTGGCGCAATATCGCTTCGGCAAGTGGCAACCCGACATCGTAATGCCCCCAGCTATTTGGACTTGTGCGGTATGTTCCTTTTATATTCGTTACTATTATGTCGTTTGCTGAACGATTATCAATAATCATTGCGACAGTGACGCGCGTGCCTAAGTTATTGACGTGCCAGCCAAACACGCGATGGTCCATTGCTTGAAATGAACCTTGTACGTCGTCAAGCGCTAATGTTGCTTGTCCAAGCGGCACAGTAGTAGCAGTTAACGCTTCTGGATTGTCGCTTATTAATAGACGCCGTCCATCTGCCATGCTTGGCGTTGTGACGTGTTGTGGAACAGTAATGGGAGCTTCGGTAATCGGTAGCAATGGACTACGAAACGTTGTTCGTGGGATAGAGAAACATAAATCGTTATTTCCGTTGCGAGTCATTTGTGCACCAAAAACAGTCATCACCCATGAAGCCGATACGTACCATTCATCGTTTAGTCGAATGGGAGCAAGTGGTGCGACGATTTCATGATCATCAACGACTAATTGTTTTTTTCCTGCCGTAATTGTCATTTGTCCGCGAGATAAGCGAATGCGCATCGTCTCATCTGTTTCGATCCAGTCGACATTGACATCAATGGCCGTCAGTAGTTTCTTTAAGGGAATATATGTATATACTCCATCGGTCATGGCGTTGTTTGTTATTTTCGTTTCGTTTACGTACACCGCCCCGGCACTTGTCTGGAGAGTTGACCAAGAGAGGCGCACCTCTTTTCCTGTCCATTGCACATTCGCATCGAGCGCTTCAGCGATAAAACGAATCGGTACAAGCGTGCGTCCTTTGTAAATGATCGGCGGGGCATCAAGTGTAACGGTTTGATCGTTGATGGTCGCTGTCGATGATTGAACGGTAAGAAAAATGACCTTTTTGTTTTTTTGAACAGTCACTTGTTTTGTATTTGCATTCCAAAAAACATTCGCTCCTGTTGATTGGGCAATTGCTCGAAATGGCACAAGAATACGATTGTTCACCATGATCGGTGAAGTATCTGTTTGTAGCACTTTCCCGTTTGAGATGATGGGGATACGTACCGTTCGAACATTTGTCGCCTCGGCGGATGTCGCCATAGTTGAAAAACTAATGAAAGCAACAAGTACATATGTAATCATTTTTTTAAACAAAACTATCACCCCTTCCTAGCACATTATACCATACGATTTCCTTTTGTCACGTATTTTGGAATTTGGAGTAAAAAAGACGCCCGTTTGGACGTCTTTTACTGATTAACGACTGTAATTCTACCTTCTACTGTTGGAATTGGTTTTTGTGCTTGTAAGTAGTTCATGACGACTGTACTTAACAATTCACCACTATCAAATTCGATGTTGCTTGCGGCGAACATATCGTAACCGTCGCCACCTTTGGCGATAAAGTCATTTGTTGCGACAGTATATGTTTTCGTTTCATCAAGCGGTTGACCGTTCACTTCAACAGATGTTACACGAGATCCAGCTGGTTTCGTGGCATCGAATGTAAAGCGAATGCCTGAGACATGCGGGAAGCCCCCGTTTTGTTCAGGGTAGAGACGCACGCCGTGTTCAAGCGCTTTTTTCAAGTCTGCGCCACTCATTGATACTTTCACAAGTGTATTGGCAAAAGGTAATGTTGTTAGCACGTGATTGCGTGTGACCTCTCCTTGTGGAATAGAAGCGCGAATGCCCCCACCGTTTGTTAGTGCCACATCCGTTTGAAGTGCTTGGCGCATCGCATCAGCGATAAGGTTACCAAGGTTCGTTTCTTTTGTGCGTACGTTTGCACGCTCGCCGTCCAAGTTGACATCAATCGTTGCGATCACTTGTTGTAGTGTGGAGTCTGTCGTATTTTTGTACGTGTCTACGATGGAACGGATCGCAGCATCTTCTTGTTTTGTCGCATGATCGCGATATAAGAAACCGTTGACGCCAATCAGTTTACCTTTATAAAACAATAAATTTGTTTGTCCGAGCGCTTTTCCGTATTCGAACGCTTGCGAAACGTATGCGTATTTAAACTTTTTCGGCGCCTCAATCGTATCGTGGCTATGACCGCCGAGAATGACATCGACACCCGATACATTGTTTGCCAGTTTTTCATCCGTCTGTAAACCAGAGTGTGATAGGACGACAATATGGTCGACTTTTCCTTTTAATTCGCTCACAAGTTGTTTTAACGTCGCTTCTTCATCAGCGAATGTGATGCCGACGATGCCAGCAGGGTTCGTTTTGACTGCTGTGTCTGTCGCGGTTAAACCGACAAGGGCAATTTTTTTATTGCCGACTTGCTTAATTGTATAAGCAGGTAAAAACGGTTTTCCATCTTTGTAAATGTTTCCGCTGACGACTGGGAATTGAACGGCTTGCTTTAGCTCAAGCAAACGATTTTGACCGTAGTTGAAATCGTGGTTGCCTGGAACCATCGCATCATATTTCATCGCATTCATTAAGTCGACGACAGCTTGTCCACTATTTAAGTTGACGTATGTCGTACCGTGGAACGTATCACCTAAATCGACAAGGAGTGTTTGTTTATTTTTTTGACGCACATCTTGGGCGATTTTTGCGATTTTAGCAAAGCCCATTTCGCCGTTTTTTTCGTTCGCAATAATGCGGCCATGTGTATCATTTGTATGAATGAATGTAATTTTTTCAATGTTTGTTTCGTATCGTTTTAAAATCGCTTTCGTTTGTTCAGCTGTGAGCCATTGTTGCGGTCGAATCGTTTTGTCGCTATATCCTTGAAGTAAGCCGAGGTGAAGGGCTGCAGAGAGCGATTGTTGCGCCCAAGGTTTTGCTGTTGCTCCGTCTTTGTACAATTTAAAGACGTTCGTTGCGTAATGATGGCGAAGCTGTAACGAACGAATGAGAAAGACATACGCTTGTTCACGCGTTATTTTTTCGTTTGGTGCAAATGTCGTTTCTGTCTTTCCGTTTGCGATGCCAAGACGAATGGCCGCTTCGACGTAAGGTGCAAGTTGTGGATCAACGTCTGTAAAAGGAAGCTCTTTTACTTCACTTTTGACGTCTACGCCAAGTGTTGTGATGAGCTGCTGTACAAACTCTCCGCGCGTGACATATTCGCTTGCTTCCGATGCTTGTGGCTGAAGAACAAAGGCAACAGCAAACATACAAGCAAGCATCATCCATTTTTTCATTTTGTGCATCTTTTTTCCTCCTCTATGTAATTTTTACTCTATTAAATTATAACAAGTTTTTTCACTAAAATGTTAAAAAACTATTATTTTTTAGTTAAATCTCTATTTTTATGAAGTTGAAATTTTTGTCTATTCTTGTCGAAATGGACGCGATACAATGGAAGTACGTAGGAGGGAATTTCATATGAGTAGATGGTTATGGCTATCATTTATTTTTCTTTTTATCCCACAAGTCGTTTGGGCGAGTGAAAAAGAAGAATGGATCGTTCAAGTTCGCCACACCTCGGACGTTCGACATCTTCAACCGTACGTTGTGGATACGATCGGGACGTTTGTGAAAGTGGCGGTAACAGAAGAAGAGCGAGAAAACATATCCCGTTTACCGTTTGTGTTAAACATGGAGAAAAATGACATCAAACGAGCCGCTGTCGATGATCCGTTGTTTTCGGAGCAGTGGTCTTTAGCGATGATTGATTGGCATATCCCCTCGCTAACATCTATGAATCGGCTAATTGGTAAACAGATGATTGTTGATGGACGAGAATACGTGTACGATGGTGAATCGTTTGAAGGGGAACATATCGTCATTGCGCTCGGAGAAGAAACATTATCTCGCCTTTCTGTCACAGTCGATCATATCGAAGGACCGTGGCGTATACAAGTGAAAGATGAAACAGGGGCGATGTTAGGGGAAAACGAAGGAGAACTTGCTCGTCTGGATGTTCTTCTCTCTCGCCCTTCCTCAACGGTTCATTTATATGTTACAGCACCAAATTGGACGAATCGTCCGCGCATCGTGGAGTTGAAAGGAGTCAATCATGTCATTGTGGCGATTGTCGATTCGGGCGTTGTACAACATGAAGATTTGAACGATCATGTGCTGTATAGTGTAAGCGTTGATTATGCAGAAAACAAGCGGTATGCGGATGATACGTTTGGGCATGGGACACATGTGACAGGCATTTTAGCTGCTAGCGTCAATAATGGAAAAGGAATAGCAGGGCTCATTGGAGATGCGCCGATTGATATTTTACCGATTAAAGTGTTGGACCGTTATGGAGTCGGCGGTGATTTTGAAATTGCAAAAGGAGTGAAATATGCCCTCGATCATGGCGCTTCCGTTATTAATTTAAGCTTAGCCGGTCAAGGAGAGACGGAAGTGTTAAAAGCGATCATTGAAGAAGCTGTAAAACGTGGCGTGCACGTCGTGGCAGCGGCTGGCAATAGCCATATGCCAACGACAAACATTTATCCTGCTAGTTATCCAGGGGTCATGACGGTAGCGGCGGTTGATCGGAAACAAATGCCGCTTTCTATTTCAAATTATGGTTGGGACGTAGAAATAAGCGCCCCAGGAGATTTTTTAATAAGCACATATTTGTCTGGCTATCGTACGATGCGTGGAACATCGATGGCAGCTCCGCACGTCTCTGCATTACTCGCTATATTGCGCGCGATGTATCCTGAAGAAGATGCGATTCAGCTTCGTAAACGTGTATGGAAAACAACAAAAGACGTGTATTGGCGTGGATATGATATGTATACCGGATATGGGATGATCCAATGGCAACAAGCACTTGCGTTATCGGCTCCACTAGGTATCGATTGGCTCAATTTACAACCGGGGCAGCCTATCGAAAAAAATCGCACGTATATTTTAGGATTATCTTCTCCATTTGTCGGGAAACAAGGTCATCTTTTTGTGGATGGAAAACTCGTTTATTCGTTTAACGTAGATAGGGAAATGATGTCGTTTCGCTTATTTGATTTAATGAAACAGCAAGGGGATGTGGCGGTCGTCATCACGGACGAGAAACGAGTGATCGCTTCCGATGTTCGTGCTACCCCTATTCGGCCAACGCCGTTTTCGGATGTAAAGAAAACATATTGGGCGTATAGCGATATTTTACAGGCGCAACAGTTAGGAATGATACGCGGGTATGGAGATGGTACGTTTCGTCCAAATAACCCTCTCACGCGTCGCGAAAGTATTGTAATGCTTGCTCGCCTATTCGATTGGGAAGCGCCATCTTTGTTGTCCGCTCCTTTTGTCGATGTGCCATTGACAACTACAAATGCACTGTTAGTAGCAACAGCGGCGGAAAAAGGAATTGTGAAGGGGGTAGGGGGAAAAGCGTTATTACATGAGCGGCTGACACGCGGACAGCTTGCGCTACTTCTTGTACGTGCACTTCAACTAGAAAATGAACCGATTCGCTCCGTTTACCCATTTCAAGATGTGAAACAACAAGACGTGTGGAAAGCGGTACAGCTATTAGCGGAAAGAGGGATTGTTGCGAAAGTCCCACATTTTCACCCGAATGAACGTGTGACGAGGGCGCAAATGTGTGCCATAATGGTGCGAGTGTCGACGTTCGTTCGACAACATTCGACAAAATCAGCATAAAAAAAGCCCCGTCATTTCCAAATGACGGGGAGGCTGACTTAGCAACCAAAACCTTATCGCATAAGTAAGTATAGCCGTTTTTTCAAAAAAAAACACTACAAAAATAATAACTTTGTTGTATATTTTTGTCGTTTTGTGTCGTTATTTGTCGAAAAAGATTGAGGGATTTGTCGAATAGAAAAATGTGCATTATCGGGTATGGAAAAGGTTAGAATTGTTTGTTATGCTTAAGGATAGAAAAATGTCGAAAGGGAGAAGAACATGCTGGGGAAACGACGCGTATATTGTCTAATTATCGTTTTTCTTGCTTTGTTTTCTGTTGCTTCACCTAGTTGGGCGAATACGGAACTAAAGCAAGCAGAGCGATTCGTTGATGTCACGGACGATCATTGGGCAAAAAATGAAATTGATTTTTTAGCAAATGAGCAAATTATTAACGGGTATTCAGTTGGACAAACATCAGAGTTTCGTCCAGCACAATCGGTGACGCGAGCAGAAGCAGCAAAAATGATCGTCAGCGCGCTTGGACAAACGGAGTGGAAAGAAGGAACGCTATCGTTTCAAGATATTCCTCCAAATCATTGGGCGCGCGACTGGATTGCACGCGCAGTGCAAATGGGTATTATGGGCGGAGACGGGACGGCGAATTTTCGTCCGGACGCCGAATTATCCCGTGCAGAAATGAGCATCGTGTTAGTCAATGCTTTTTCTTTGCCGAGCAAAGGGGCTGCTGTTGAATCTGCTGCGGTGTTTAAAGACACAGCAGGACATTGGGCGTTAGCGCATATTAATCGTTTATATTACCACGGCATCGCGAACGGAAGGGACGGTCAATTTTTCCCGAGAGATGCCATTTCACGCGCAGAATTTGCTACGTTGTTAGCGCGAACGATTAACGATCAATTCCGCTTGCCGCTACCGGATTTAATTGAGCAAGGGAAAACGAATATTCAAGGTATAGTGACGACTGCAACTCTCAACGTCCGACAAACGCCGTCTGCGACAGGAACGCTTGTCGGAACTTTGAGAAAAGGACAAGTTGTCGATGTGTACGATATAAATGGGTATTGGGCAAAAATCGTTTACAATGGTCAATTTGCTTACGTGCATAAAACGTATGTAAAATTGCGAAATGTAGCAGGCTCTCCGGTGAAAGGGCGCATTATCGTTGTCGATGCAGGACATGGTGGAAAAGACCCTGGTGCAGTTGCTGGTGGGGCGAGCGAGAAAACGATCGTGCTTGAAGTGGTGAAATTATTAAGAGAGAAGCTTGAAAAAGCGGGAGCAACGGTTGTTATGACGCGCGAGACGGACGTGTATCCGACGTTGCAAGATCGCGTTGATATTGCGAAAAACAATTATGCGGAAATGTTTGTCAGCATTCATACGAATTCGGCGACGAACACAAGTGCGAAAGGTGCTGAAGTATATTACGATTCATCGACAAATCCGAATGCTGAAGAAAGTAAAAAATTGGCACAATACATTCAAGGAGAAATTGTTCGTATGGCGAACATGGTCGATCGTGGCGTGAAAAATAGCGGATTGTATGTGTTGCGCAACAATAGTGTGACGAGCGTGCTCGTGGAGCTTGGATTTATTTCTAACGCTGAAGATCGTGCGAAATTAACGTCAGCAGAGTATCAAAATATATATGCCGAAGCGATTTATCAAGGGATTGTGAAATACTATACGTCACAATAATGGAGGGAATGTTTTGAAAAGATGGATTGTTTTCATTAGTTTGCTTTTCCTTGCGGCATGCGAGCAAGAGCATGCCGGAGCAAGTGGGGGACAGGAAATTGCGACGGCGCCATGGACGGAGCAGCAGCTAGCGGATACAAATAGCCGTATGAATCAAATCGATGACAAAATGAAACAATTGGAGCAGGAGTTAGCTAAAATAAAAGTAGCTGCCGATTCTCCGCAAGTGTTTAAAGATGTACCGATTGATCATTGGGCGTATGTTCATGTTGTTCGTTTATATCATCAAAATATTGTTGGCGGTGTCGGAAACGGCTTGTTTGCACCTAAACAGGCAATTACGCGCGCGCAAGCTGCCGCAATGCTCGTTCGAGCGTTTCAATTGCCATTATCAACAAAACCGTCTATTTTTACGGATGTGCCAAACTCTCATCTGTTTGCGCGCGAAATTATGACAGCGTACGAGGCAGGCTTTTTCGGCGGATATCCAAACAATCGCTTTGCTCCACAAGAGTCGATGAAGCGGCAACATATGGCAATGGTTATTCAACGGGCCTTTCGATTACAAGCAACATCCGCACCGTATGCAGGGTATAAAGATGTGAACGAAAGAACGCAAGGAGCGTTAGAAATTCGTATCATTTCCCAACATGGTATTGCGGAAGGGGATAACGGTTATTTTTATCCAGAACAACCAACGACTCGTGCCCATTTTGCGACATTTATGGACCGAGCGCTGCAAATCAAATAGGCTGTGCATATGCACAGCCTATTTGATTTTTTTCACTTCAATGCCTTTATAATAATGTTTCAAAATTTGATCGTATGTGAACCCTTTTTCAGCCATAGAGCGGGCACCCCATTGGCTCATGCCGAGTCGATGTCCCCAGCCATTGCCTGTGAACGTAAATTCCGTTGGAGCGGTCGGATAGTACATCGTTTCGTTTTCTGTCCGAATCGAAGCATTTCCTGTTGCGATCGTCGTTTGTCCGCTAGTTGTTTGAAGCGCATAGCCAGCGATGTGATCAACTGTCTGCTCGGATCCGTCTGCTCGTTTAATTTTCACGTTTGCATTTCCTTTTACATCAAAGGCAATACTTTTTAGTGAGACGCCAAAAAACGAACGAAACGCATCAGATGACGACACGAATGAAGGGCGAGCTTGGACGACTCGCTTTTGCCCTGTTGCAGCATTGTACACTGTTGCTTCCATTTGTTGAACGCTTCCGGCATTCGTTCTTTGTGTAACGCGAAGGGATACGACTTGTTCGTTTGTTAACTTAAATCTTGATGATACAGTGCTTGTCGCAACTTTTGTATTCCATCCGTAGTGTGGGTTGCTTGCATGGCGATCGTACGGATCGGCAACGGAACGGATGTAAGGAACGACCGAGCTCCATACGTTCTCGCTATTTTCCGTATTTCCACCAGAGCTTGAGTGAAAATAAGCAGAAATCGGTTCATTTTGGTATGTCGCATATACACCGGCTGTTTCATTTACTGCCGCAGTAGAAGCAGCTTGTTCTTTCGACTTCCCGCCATATACTTGGCTCGCTACTGTCATTTGTAAAAACGACGTATTTTTCAATTGGGCATACGCATAGCTACGCGCTGCGACCGCTTGTGCTTTTAGCGCCTCTTTATGCCAAGAAGCAGGCATTTCTCCAGGGACGACCCCTTTTAAATAATCTTCCATATCTAACGTATTAAATAAGTTTGGTGCTGTCGTCCCAGGAGTGATCTCGAATGAACCGCGATATGTGACGGGTGCAGACGTGCCTCCTGCTTGTTGAATGCTGCTGATAGTGACGTCATGTTGTTCGCCTCTTGTTACTTCATCTAATAAAAAGCCGCTTGTTGACGTATACGAAACGCCATTAATTGTCGCGACGACTGCTCCGTTCGTTTGTGAAAAGACGATCGGATTTGTAAACGGGATGACTTGTTTCGTTTTTATATCGATCAGTTGATAGTTCCCATTCACCGTTGCTAAAAACGTTGCAGTCGGCAATAGTTTTACTTTTACAGGTGTTGGGTACGAAGCGGCGGCAACCGTCTGTGGAACGAGCAACAACATACTAAACGCAAAACATATCCAGCGAGCGATTTTCATATTTATTTCGCCGCCTCTAATTGTCGTTTTAGCTTTTCGACTTCTTGTTCGAGCTGTTGCACCCGCTGTTCTAGCTTTGTTACTCGTTCATTTAACGGATTGATTTTTGCTAGTACCCATTCTACACTTGCAAGTACAGGTTCGCTGTTCGCTAACGCTTTTGATGCAGATACAGTCAGCATCGCAGCAAGCAACATGACGGCAATCGTTTTTTTTCTCACTTTTTTCTCCTCCCTTATTCTATCTATCTCCCATTATAGCAAATGATTTCAACAAAAAGGACGAAAATGTAACAAAATTCTAGTTTTCTATTTTCTATTTGTCGATTTTAAAATTTATGGTATAATGTCTGATAGGTTTGCGAAAAGAGATGGTAGAAAGTGTTACTTTTTAAGCAATAATTGATCGAAAAATCGGGAATGCTAACAAATAGGGAGGTTTCCTATGGTTTATTTCACCTTGTTTCTGTGCTTTATCGTAGCTGTGCTTATTACGCCTGCTGTGAAGTGGTTGGCGTTTCGGATCGGAGCAACAGATAAACCAAATCAGCGAAAAGTTCATCAAAAAATTATGCCACGTTTAGGTGGATTAGCTATTTTTATTAGTTTTATCATCGGCTACTTCGTATTGAAGCCAGCTAGCCCGTACGCAACAGCAATTGTCATCGGAGCAACGATCATCGTATTAACGGGCGTGCTTGATGATATATATGAGCTACCACCAAAATGGAAATTGCTCGGTCAAATCGTGGCAGCTGTTGTCGTTGTGTATGGTGGTATTCGAGTCGATTTCATTAACTTACCATTTGGCGGTCATTTACAATTTGGGTTATTAAGCATTCCGATCACAATGCTTTGGATTATTGGGATTACAAATGCGATTAACTTAATCGACGGGTTGGACGGCTTAGCTGCTGGCGTATCGTCGATTGCGCTTGTCACGATTGCCGGAATGGCGGCGACGATGGGCAATACGTACGTATTCGTTTTTGCGATGAGTTTATTATTGCTCGGAAGTACGCTCGGTTTTCTATTATATAATTTCCATCCGGCGAAAATTTTTATGGGTGATACCGGTGCATTGTTTTTAGGCTATATGATCTCTGTACTATCGCTTCTCGGCTTTAAAAACGTTACGGTGTTTTCGTTAATTATCCCGATTCTCATTTTAGGGGTGCCAATTTCGGACACGCTATTTGCCATTGTCAGACGGATCGTCAACAAACAACCGTTATCGGCGCCGGATAAGTCGCACTTGCATCATTGTTTGTTGCGTCTTGGTTATAGCCATCGTCAGACGGTTTTAATCATTTACGGTATGGCGGCGATGTTTGGACTAGCTGCTGTCGTATTATCGAAAGCGACGATGTTTGGTGCGTTGCTTGTGATCGCATTTGTGTTGCTTGTCGTTGAACTTGTCGTCGAGAAAATTGGTCTTGTCGGGAAAGACTATCGCCCACTGCTAAAAATGGTTCGGGGGATGAGAAAAATATCATAAAAAAGAGGGTGTCGCGCGGACACCCTCTTTTTTTACTGCTCTTGAGCAAATTGCTCCGTTCTCGCTTGGTAAGATGATACATCGAGATGAGTTTTCAACGTCTGTTTAATTTCATCGACTGTTGCTTCGTCGAGACGGTAATAATATACCCCACTAATACGTGCGTCTTCTCCTTTGAGATGGAGCGTTTCGATGTTCGCTCCTGCATCTTTCGTTGCGTAAGCGAAGAAACCTTTCATTTCTTCAAACGTTAAGTTCGTTGTCATATTTTTGCCGACCGCTTCCATGATATCATCAAACTTAGTTAACGATTTTATGCTCATCGCTTTTTTGAAAATGGCTTTCATGAGCTCTTGTTGGCGTTTGCCGCGCTCGATGTCGTTGTCATATTTGCGCGTTCGAGCAAGCGCCAACGCTTCTTCACCGTTTAATGTTTGTAAGCCAGGCTTTAAGTGAATCGCATTTTTGCGATCGTTGGAGTCCATCTCACGAATTTCATAAGGGACATCAAATTCAATGCCGCCAAGTTCATCGACAACATCGACGAACGCTTCAAAGTTCATTTTGACGTAATAGTCCACTGGAACATCAAGCAATTCTTCGACTGTTTCTACCGTTGCTTTTACGCCACCGTAAGCGTGGGCGTGTGTAATTTTATCGTATTTTTTTTCAATTGGAATGTACACGTATGAATCGCGCGGAATGCTAAGCAATTTGACTGTCTTATCTTTGACGTTAAATGTCGCTAGGACAAGCGCATCGGAACGTACTGCGCCCATTCCTTTTTTTTGGCGGATGTTGCTGTCATCGACACCGATAAATAAAACGGAGATGTTATCTGAATTTGGATCGACTTCCTTCATTCGTTTCTCCGATTTTTCGCGACCGTCAATTTGTTCAAACGATTGTTGAATGACAGACTGCGCTTTATTGAAGAGAAATGTCGCATATGCCCCTCCGCCAATGAGGAGAAGAAGCAATGGAAGCAATACGAACGTCCATATTTTTTTTCGTTTTCTCTTCTTCTTTTTCATATATACTCGTCTATTTTCCATCGTCGTTCCCCTTTTTCAAAAGTTCAACAAATATCGACATGTAAACAATCATCATTTTACAAAATTTTTATGAAGTCGTAAACGAAAATTTTTTACTGTGCGACGTCAAACTCCACATATACGTGCTCGCCTTCTATGATTGTGCTTTTCCCATTTGTCAGTTCGGTCATCCATGCGCGGAATTCGTCTTTTCGTTTTTCTTCAACGTATGTGTCGATCGTGACGTGCTCGGCATAATGAATGTCTTTAATGGAGTAGGTTGAAGCGCGCAGTTCATTTTCGACTTTCCCAAGCCATGTATAGTCGATCGTTGTATGCATCATGCGCATAAGCTTACGTTCGACAATGCCTGCTGCTTTCAATCCTTCTGTGACCGCTTTACCGTAAGCGCGTACGAGACCGCCAGCGCCGAGTTTAATGCCTCCGAAATATCGCGTCACGACAACGACTGTATCTTTCAACTTTTTCTTTTTTAACACTTCTAGCATCGGAACACCTGCCGTGCCGCTCGGTTCGCCATCATCGTTTGCTTTTTGAATATGGTCGTGTTCCCCAATGATATACGCGGAACAGTTATGCGTCGCATCCCAATGTTTTTTCTTGATTTGATGGATAAAGCGCACAGCTTCTTCTTCCGTTGTCGCGCGTTCGACATAACAAATGAAGCGCGATTTTTCAATGATGATTTCTGTTTCTCCATATCCTTTTACCGTATAGTATGCCTCTAACAAAACGAAATCACCTCAATGTTTATTTGGAATGTTGTGTGCATGTTGTCGAAAAATGCTGATGGAAATCGTCGAAACATGCTATAATAAAAATTATAAGGCGAGATGTGACATGATGGAAGTACGAATAAACGTCAGCTAAAAGTCAGAAAAGTCATTTCAATTGACTTTTGGTCATATTTTCTTTAGGTGGTGTATATGTCCAATAAAAAACTAGATGCGCGGCAGCTTGACCGTATTGTAAAAAAAATGATTGAAACAGTCGATCAAAGCAAAGCAGAAATTTTTCATATTAGTGAGCAATCACGAAAAGAACATGAGCGGTTGCTTGAAGAGTTACGGCGGACGAAAGAAGAAGTACAACGTGTCATCTTTCAAACAGATAACTTAGAAATGAAAACAAAGTTAGCGCGACAACGACTGTCGGACGTCAGTAAAAACTTCTCGCGTTATACAGAAGCTGAAATTCGCCAAGCATATGAGAAAGCGCATTCGCTACAAATGGAATTAGCGATGGTGCAAGAGAAGGAAAAGCAGCTGCGTCAACGTCGCGATGAGTTAGAGCGGCGCTTGACAGCTGTGAAAGAGACGATTGAACGGGCCGATCATTTAATTGGGCAAGTGACAGTTGTGCTGAACTATTTGAACGGGGATTTTCGAGAATTAAGCGACTTTATTAACGGTGCAAATGAAAAGCAAGAGTTTGGTCTGCGCATTATTGAGGCGCAAGAAGAGGAGCGAAAACGGCTGTCGCGAGAAATTCATGATGGACCGGCGCAAATGCTTGCGAACGTCATTATGCGTTCTGACCTGATCGAGCGCATTTATCGCGAACGCGGGGCGGAAGAAGCGATTGGCGAGATGCGCGATTTAAAAAAGATGGTTCGCTCCGCGTTGTATGAGGTACGTCGCATCATTTACGATTTACGACCAATGGCTCTTGATGATCTCGGTTTAATCCCAACGTTAAAAAAATATTTACAAACGATCGAAGAATATCATAAAAAAACAATTACGTTTACATACATAGGAGAGGTGCGTCGTCTGTCCGATCGTTTTGAAGTCGCCATTTTTCGTCTCGTGCAAGAAGCGGTGCAAAACGCATTAAAGCATGCGGAGGCGAAGGAGATTCAAGTGAAAATGGAGCTAAAAAAAGATCATTTGCTGATCGTCGTAAAAGATGATGGCAAAGGCTTTAATCCGAACGAAAAAAAAGATAAAGCGTTCGGGTTAATCGGTATGCGTGAGCGAATCGAATGGTTGGAAGGAAAGCTGCATCTTTACTCACAACTTGGACGCGGAACGATTGTCACCATGCACATTCCGCTCCAGAAGACAGAAGGGAAAGGGGAACGACAGCAGTGAAGACGCGCATTGTTTTAATTGATGACCATAAATTATTTCGAGAAGGAATTAAACGTATTTTAGATTTCGAGCAAGATTTCGAAGTTGTTGCGGAAGGAAGCGACGGTGACGAAGCGTTAGCGCTTGTTGAGCGATATAAACCTGATGTTGTCATTATGGACATTAACATGCCTCATGTTAACGGCGTAGAAGCGACACGTCAGCTGATTGAAGCATATCCAGATACAAAGGTGATCATTTTGTCGATTCATGATGATGAAAGTTACGTCATGCATGCGCTGCAAACGGGAGCGATGGGGTATTTGTTGAAGGAAATGGATGCGGACGCTTTAATTGAAGCGGTTCGTGTTGTGGCAGAAGGTGGTTCATATTTGCATCCGAAAGTGACACACAATCTTGTGAAAGAATATCGCCGTCTCGTCGCAGGAGAAGGAGTAGAAAAAGAAAAGCAAAATCAAGGTGTATGTCGTCCGTACCATTTATTAACGCGCAGAGAGTGTGAAGTATTGCAGCTGTTGGCGGACGGAAAAAGCAATAAGGGTATTGCGGATGCACTATATATTAGCGAAAAAACAGTGAAAAACCATGTAAGCAATATTTTACAAAAGCTAAATGTTAACGATCGTACACAAGCGGTTGTCGTTGCGATTAAAAACGGCTGGGTCGAAGTGAAATAAGGTTGTCGAGTGGATTCGACAACCTTTTTCAATGCAATGGTAGTTATAATGTAGTACAATGCAGATAGGAAAAATTTTGGACAAGGAAGGTAAGGATGATGAAAACGGCGATTTTAACGGACAGTACAGCATATATCCCGAAACATATTCGCGAACAGTTGAATATACATATCATTCCTTTAAGCGTCGTCTTTGGAACAGAGACGTATCGTGAAGAGATTGACAT
The DNA here is from genome assembly GCF_001996285.1 of Anoxybacillus kestanbolensis. NCBI lineage: Bacteria > Bacillati > Bacillota > Bacilli > Caryophanales > Anoxybacillaceae > Anoxybacillus > Anoxybacillus kestanbolensis. The sequence goes on from NZ_MQAD01000008.1 coordinate 15,736, forward strand.
GAGCGCAGAAGATTTTTTTGACAAAGTAAAAACGAGCGAACAACTGCCGACAACGTCACAGCCGCCGATTGGACTATTTGTTGAAACGTTCGAGCAGCTAGCGAAACAATACGACGCCGTCATTTCGATTCATTTATCAAGCGGCATTAGTGGCACGTACCAAGGGGCTGTGTCCGCAGGGCAAATGGTTGAGGGGATTCAAGTGTACGCATACGATTCAGAAATTAGCTGCATGGTGCAAGGGTTTTATGCGATCGAAGCAGCGGAAATGGCGCAAGCAGGTGCGCATCCCGAAGCCATTATTGCGCGTTTAGATGAAATGAAACAGTCGGTGCGCGCTTATTTTATGGTTGATGATTTATCCCATTTACAGCGTGGCGGACGGTTAAGTGGGGCACAGGCGTTCATCGGTAGCTTGCTGCAAGTGAAGCCAATTTTACATTTCGTTGATAAAGTGATTGTGCCGTTTGAAAAAATTCGTACACGGAAAAAAGCGTTAAGCCGAATAGAAGAGCTATTTGCTGAAGATGCGCGTCTTGGCGTTCCGATGCGTGCCGTCATCATTCATGCGAACCGTGAAGAAGAAGCGCGCGCATGGAAAGAAAAGCTCGAACAACAATATCCACACGTAGAATTTTTCTTCAGCTATTTCGGCCCTGTCATCGGCACGCATTTAGGTGAAGGCGCGATGGGATTCGGTTGGTATAAAAAATAAGCAGGAATTTTTTTAATGCATGCGAATAGAAGAAGTGGGCGATTCGTCCACTTCTTTTTTAGTGAGGTGATTCGTTTGTCTCTTGTTGGAAAACAGTTGTTAAAGTCTGAGCTTTCCTTTCCTTACGATAAGCAACATGTGCAAATTATAGACAGCATCATAAAAACAAAGCGAGGCTATGTTTGCATCCGTTGCAATAACGATGACCAACAGCTATTTGCTTCGTTTCCGTGTGCGCGCTGTGGACGCGTATGTACGTACTGTCGAAAATGTATTATGATGGGACGATGTAGCGAATGCAATCCGCTCGTCATTTGGATTGGACCAACTCCTTCGACCTCTTTTTCTTCACCGCTACAATGGAACGGTCAATTATCTCCAGCACAACAACTTGCTTCTCATGAAGTTTGTCATGCGATTGAACGTAACGATTCGTTGCTTGTTTGGGCGGTATGCGGAGCGGGAAAAACAGAAGTGCTATTTGCAGGCATTAACATGGCGCTGTCGCACGGAAAGCGCGTTTGCATTGCTGCTCCGCGCACCGATGTTGTATTGGAGCTAGCTCCGCGTTTGGCGAGTGTATTTCCGTCGGTCGATATGGCGGCATTATATGGCGGCAGCCAAGACCGTGGCAAACTTGCTTCATTGACGGTGACGACGACGCATCAATTGCTTCGCTATTATCACGCTTTTGATGTGATGATTGTCGATGAAGTTGATGCGTTTCCGTATAGCTTTGATCCGATGCTTTCATACGCCGTTGAACGCGCCCGAAAACCGACATCTTCCCTCATTTATTTGACCGCAACCCCAAATGAACAATGGCAACGTGAAGTAAAAAGCGGAAAACGAAAAGCGGTGACGATTCCTGCGCGCTATCATCGTCGTCCACTTCCTGTTCCGACATTTGAATGGTGCGGAAATTGGAAAAAAAAGTGGCGTAATCAACGTTTGCCATCCTGTGTCGTTCGATGGGTAAACGAGCATCTCGAAAGAAACAAACAAGCCTTTTTATTCGTTCCTCACATCGACTTTTTACAACAAGTTGTTCCGTATTTCCAACAATTTCATCCTCATATCGAAGGGGTGCATGCCGAAGATCCGAAACGAAAGGACAAAGTGCTCGCTTTTCGGCGTGGGCAAATTCCGCTTCTTGTGACAACAACCATTTTAGAGCGTGGGGTGACTGTGCCAAACGTCGATGTAGCTGTATTAGGTGCAGAACAACCGATTTTTACAGAAAGTGCGCTTGTGCAAATTGCAGGGCGCGTCGGGCGAAGTGCTCAGTATCCGACAGGTGATGTGCGCTTTTTTCATTTTGGAAAAACGAAAGCGATGATCGCCGCCAAGCGTCATATTGTACGCATGAACGATGAAGCACGAAAGCGAGGGTTGCTTGACGAATGAAATGTTTGATTTGTCATGATGAGTGGGTGCCAGCGATGTCGTTTGCGCTGCTTTTAACGCTTCGCCAAGCGGATGTTTGTTGCCCGCGTTGCCGATCCCGTTTTATTCGTCTTGAGGGAAATCGCTGTGAACGATGCAGCCGTTTAAGCGATCAAGCGATATGTGAAGATTGTATCGGGTGGGAAAAACGAAAAACGGTGTTGAAACAAAACGTCTCGGTGTATATGTATAACGATTGGATGAAAGAAATGATGAATCGTTTTAAATTTCGTGGCGATTATGAGCTTATTGAAGCGTTTCGTTCCGATGTTCGTCGCGTGTTTGATGAACATTTTTCTTCGGATGTGTGCCTCGTCCCGATTCCTCTTAGCTCCTCTCGATTAGCTGAACGTAGGTTTAATCAAGCGGAGGCGATCGCTTCACTTTTATCGGTACCGATGATTTTTGCCTTACAACGAATCGACGACGAAAAACAGTCGAAAAAAACGAGACGTGAACGCTTTGTCGGACGGAAGTTTTGTTTGACAGGAGAAGATGTAGCTGAAAAGCGCATCGTCATCGTGGATGATATTTACACGACAGGGGCAACAGTGCACGAAGCAGCAAAACTGCTATATGACGCAGGTGCGCAAGATATTTGTTCGTTTACACTCGTCCGTTCATAGTTGGGAACAAACTCCCATTGAAAACCGCATGACTCTAGTCGATATAAAGAGTAGGAAAATCGGAGAACGGAGATGGGTCGTTATGGAAATTCGCGGATACGGACATTATCGCTCGGCATCTTCACATTCAACGACTGTGACGTTAAAAGCAGGAGATGTGTATGAGGCGGTCGTCAAAGAACAAGTAGGTGAAAAAGAAGCGATTGTACAATTAAGAGGTGTTGACATTCGGTTTCGTTTTGAAGGCGACGTACCGCCATCTGGACGAGTGAAAGTGCAAGTGACAGGTGGAGATGGGGATATAGTGGAAGGAAAGGTTGTCACGCCTCCTCCAGCATCATCATTTGAAAAGTTCGAAACACCTGAGCTTCGCCAAGCGGCGATGATTGTCACCCAAAAACAACTGCCACTCACTCGTGAAACGGTAGAGTCTTTGCGTACATTTTTAACAGAAGGAAAAGGAACGGTCGAACAAAAGTTAGAAACGATTCAAATCGCAGCAACGAAAAAGCTTGATATGACGATAAAGCAGCTGCAAGCCGTTCATGAAGCGCTCCATGGCAAGTCGTTCAGCGAATCGTTACATGATATCGTTCAGGCGATTGATAAGCATTTTTCATTTACGCCAATCGTCAAACAACAGTCGCAAACGGTTAGCGAGCTACGTGCACAACTGCAACAGGAGCGAAACATGGATCGTGTGCTCGAACTGGCGAAGCAGTTTGCAGAGGAAAACAGACATGACGAAATCGCGAAAGCTGTGCGTGAGGCGACCATTTTGAAAGAGCGCGGACATGAGACGTTTGCCCGAAGCCGCATTATGCAAGCTGTTGATGTGGCGGAAACGAATGAAAAAATAGATCATGGACAAATGGAACGTGCGACAACGAAAGAGAAGCAACTGAAAATGGTACGTCAGCAAATTGAACGTGAGCCGATTGTCGCCAAAGCGCTTACCATTGCGAAAGGAAGCGACGTCGTTCGCCAAACGCTCGGTCGAGCGTTACAAGAAGCAGAACAGTTGTATCGCTCAGGTCAACCGCTTAGCGCAAAAGAGCGATTGCTTGAAGCGTTTGCTTCAGTAGAGGAAAAAGACAATGTACCGACACAACTTTCCCCAACTACGCAAAAACAAATGGTCGATGAAGCGAAACGAATGGTTCGCAACGCGCGCTCGATAGAAGATGCCGTTCGTCAGTTGAAAGAAACGGCGCTTCCACGCATCGAAGCGAATGAATTACATGAAGCGATTGAACGTGTAGAACAACTAGGAGAAAAGGCGAAAACCGATCTTATCCAAGCATTGCGAGCAGTAGGAGCAATGAGAGAAACGTTGCGTCCGAACGCGCCAATAGCGAAAGTAAACGCGCAAGAAGCTCAGCTGAAACAAGTGGTAGAGGTACGAAAACAAGTAGAAAACGCTCCGACGGTGAAAGCGGTAGAACCGCAAGTAAGAGAACTGGCTCGTACGTTGCCAGCGGAGCAAGCAGAGAAAGTGGTTCGTGCACTTGAGCAGTCGAAACAGCAAGAGACAATGGGACGCAGCGTAGAAGCGCGTCAACAGTTGTCGCAAACATTACGTGCGGTGGAAGAAGATACGATTGCGGGCGTCGTACGAACAGCGAAAGAAGCGGTACGAGCAAATACACCAGCGACAGCGGTAGAAACAAAAGAAGCCCAGCTGAAACAAGTGGTAGAGGTACGGAAACAAGTAGAAAGCACACCGACCGTGAAAGCGGTAGAACCGCAAGTAAGAGAACTGGCTCGTACGTTGCCAGCGGAACAAGCAGAGAAAGTGGTTCGTGCACTTGAGCAGTCGAAACAGCAAGAGGCAATGGGACGTAACGTGGAAGCGCGTCAACAGTTGTCGCAAACATTACGTGCGGTAGAAGAAGATACGATTGCGGACGTCGTACGAACAGCGAAAGAAGCGGTACGAGCAAATACACCAGCGACGAAAGTAAACGCGCAAGAAGCTCAGCTGAAACAAGTGGTAGAGGTACGAAGACAAGTAGAAAACGCTCCAACAGTGAAAGCGGTAGAACCGCAAGTAAGGGAATTGGCCCGCACGTTGCCAGCGGAGCAAGCAGAGAAAGTGGTTCGTGCGCTTGAGCAATCGAAACAGCAAGAGACAATGGGACGCAGCGTAGAAGCGCGTCAACAGTTGTCGCAAACATTACGTGCGGTGGAAGAAGATACGATTGCGGACGTCGTACGAACAGCGAAAGAAGCGGTACGAGCAAATACACCAGCGACAGCGGTAGAAACAAAAGAAGCCCAGCTGAAACAAGTGGTAGAGGTACGAAAACAAGTAGAAAACGCTCCGACGGTGAAAGCGGTAGAACCGCAAGTAAGAGAACTGGCTCGTACGTTGCCAGCGGAACAAGCAGAGAAAGTGGTTCGTGCATTAAGTCAAGCAAAATTATTTGAAACGGTTGGTCGTGGCGTAGAAGTTCGTCAACCACTTGTGCAAGCATTGCAATCTATTGAACAACAGCTTGAGCCTGAATATATGAATCGTGCAAAAATGATTGCTGATCGCCTCGAGCAGCAAACGATGACGTTAACAGAAGCGGTTCGTCAGCTACAAGCAGACGCTATGCTCACGAAACAACCAAATATGCCACAAACGCTTCAGCAAATGGCACAGATGCTAGATAAACAGCGCGAACAGCTTTTCACGGCGATTGCGACAATTGAAAATGAACAACGTGCAACCAATGACGTTCGCGCGCTAATTGCGCAAGCGATAAAAACGATACAAAAGGAGCCAAATGTCAAAGAAGCGTTACAAATGGCGCGTGCGCATCTTGCGCAACATATGGAACCGCTGCTTCATGATGCGTTCGCCCGTGCTGACGAACTCGCAAAAAACGGGAGAGAAATGGCTGCAAGACAAACGGTCGTCCAAGCACTTCAACAAATCGAAACGACGTTGCCGACAAATGACGCTTCCTCACCTGCTGATGCGGCGTACGAGTCGTTGGTGGCACTCGGTTTACAGTCGAAAGATATGATCGTTCAAACAGTAACGAAACGAATGGCGGAAGCAACGAAACAGTTTCAACAAGCGAAGCGTGATATGATGCGCAATTTAGATGCGATCGATCATCTGATTACTCAATATAAGCAAGCGGCGCGACCGCAGGCAAAACAGTTGCTGGAAACGACGATTAAACAGCTTGACCAAACAATTTTAAAAAGTGATGCGATGTTGTTTGCGGATATGACGATGGAGAAAAAATTGCTGCAAGCCAGTTCACAATTGGCGGAGGCGAAAAAGCTGCTAGATAAAGGACAAATGGCAGAAGCACAAAAAATCGTGAAGCAAGTAAAAAGTACGCTCGAACAAATGCAATTTAAACCGTCAGATGTGAAAGTAAAACATTTTGTTCAAGCGCAGTCGCTGAAACAACAAACACCAGAACAAGCACTGCTGACGCAATGGAACGAAATCGTTCAGCCTGAGCCGTCCGCGCGCCACATGCTACAAACGATTCACCGCCTTGGTTTTATGCACGAAGCGGATATAGCAAATTCACTCGTATTTCATGGCGAAAGCGAACAGTCTGAAGAAACGATGAAAGGACTGCTCATGAAATTAGCACAAACGGGTGGCGAAGGATCGAAACAAGCCGAACAAGCGTTGACGCATATGACAGGGCAACAACTTTTAAACAAAAACGACCAAGGAAGTGCGATGCAAACGCTCTTTTTCACCATTCCTCTTCTGCTTCAAAAAGAAGTAAAAGACGTTAAAGTATATGTGAACGCCCGTAACGACGGAAAGAGAGTGGATTGGGAAAATTGCAGTTTGTACTTTTTACTTGAAACGAAAAAGATCGGTGATGTCGGGGTGTTGCTGAGCGCGAACGAGCGCACGCTTTCCGTGACGTTCCGCAACGATCGGGAAGATTTTGCGGAGCGCATGCGCCCACTCGTCGAAACGGCTACGAAGCGCCTTGAAGAAATCGGCTACCGCGTCGGAAATGTACAATTTACAACGTTTGCAAAACATGAAGAAAAGTCAAACGAGCCAAAACGAGCGACATGGACAGAGAAAGGATATGATTTTACAATATGATGTACTTTAACCAAAAACGAAAACGAGAAATAAACGGCCCATCGGCGGCGGTTATTCGCTACGAACAAGGAGATAAAGCGCCGACCGTCGTCGCCCACGGGCGCGGTTACGTCGCTGAAAAAATTATTGAACTGGCAAAACAAAACGGAGTGCCGATCGAACAAGATGCCGCGCTCGTCCAACATTTGCTTGACCTCGACCTCGGCGATACGATTCCGCCACAATTGTATGCCGTTATCGCAGAAATTTTAATTTTAATTGAAAAAATGGAACGAAACTATTAAACAATAACAAATCGTGACGATAAATAAAGTAGGTGAACGACAAAAGGAGAGTGAGCGCGTGGAGTTTTTAACAGAAGAAGTGGTGTATAAAAAAACGCCACAACAATTAACAGCGCTACTTTATGAAGGATTAATGGAAAGTGTAGAAGAAGCGATCGCAAGCACAAAAAAGGGCGACTATATTCATGCCAACAAAAGACTCCAAAAAGCAAATGATATTTTACGTCGTCTTGGCGTTGGTTTGAAGTATGATGCGGGCATTATCGCCCACCAATTAGACGCGCTATATAACTATATGGCGGAGCGTCTTATCGATGCAAATATGAAAAAAGATGTAGCGATGATGGAAGAAGTGCTCACGATCGCAAAAGAAATTGCGACCGCATGGAATGAAGCGTTGAAAAAACAACCGACAACAAACGTCGCAGCGAAAAAAGCAGCGGCATATGAGCAATTTATTAAGATAGAGTAAGGGAGAGAAAAAAGATGAGAATTAACCATAACATTCAAGCATTAAACGCTTATCGTAACTTGGCAGTGAACCAATCAAACACAGCAAAAAACTTAGAAAAGCTTTCTTCCGGTTTGCGCATTAACCGCGCCGCAGACGACGCTGCAGGATTAGCGATCTCAGAAAAAATGCGCTCGCAAATTCGCGGTTTAGAAGTCGCAGAACGCAATGCGTTAGATGCGATCTCGCTTATTCAAACGGCGGAGGGGGCGCTGAACGAAGTACACAGTATTTTGCAACGCATGCGAGAATTGGCGGTGCAGGCTTCTAACGACACTCTTGAGCCTAGTGACCGCGCGGCCATTCAGGCGGAAGTGGATCAATTAACAAAAGAAATCGATCGGATTGCAGATACAACTCAGTTTAACCAAAAGCTTTTATTTAGCGGTTCTCCAAAAGGAAAAGCGTTTGCGGAAGTGAATTCTCCAAAAGTGAGTTATGCAGGGAACGGGACTTGGCAAGGAGTTGTAACAGCTGCTCCGACAGAACCTGCTGAAGTCGTTCTAGACATTGCGGCGGCACTTGGTGCTGAAACCCAAGCTAACATTGATGGTAAAACATTTACTATTAACGGTAAAGTTTATGAAATTGATGTAACAAACCTTCTTCCAGCACCGAACGGTCTAACGAATACAGGACATATTGCGGTCAATGTAACGTGGACTGACTCTCCAACTACTGATGCTGATAAGATGACGAATGTTAATAACTTATTATCAGCATTGAAAACAGCTATCGAAGCAAGAGACTCTCAAACATTTGGTACTAATATACAGAAAATTGACGTAACAGACCCAGATCCTCTTACTGACGGATCCGCATTAACGAGTGGACGTTTAATTTTACAAACTGTAAATAATATGTCACCAAAAGAAGCGGCGACAATTTCTGTGTCAACATCTTTTGCGTCTAATGTAACATACTTAGATCCTGTAGATTTAACGACTGCTGTAACAACATTGAAGGCTAAAGACCAAGCATTAGCTTCTGAATCATTTACAATAACGTTTGCTGAACCGCCGAAAAATGGTGATGTACTAAAGATTGACAATTTAACAATTACGTTTAGTGATTCAACTTCAAGTAGCTATACATGGAGCGGGACAGAAGGAACCGCAACGATTGATGTAAATGGAAAAGATGTATTTCAAGTACTACAAGACATTGAGCAGGTACTCTCAAATGCCAAAGCAGATACAACTAACAATCCGGTTCGTGCATTAAATTCGCATGCAGTTGTAGGTAGTTCCCTTGTTCTTTCTACCGATCGCACAGATGATGGTAATGCATTCGGTTCAGCAAATGGTCTTGAAATTCGAATCGTCGATAGTGATTTTGAGGCTAATAAAGGAAAAGACTTAACGCTAGAAATGCAAATTGGAGCGAATGAATCGGAAACGCTAGGATTTACTTTAGGTGTTATGGACGCGGCTAGCTTAGGCTTGGCTCGCGCGGCTGACCATACAACTATTCTCACTGTTGGGGTCAACGCTGAAGCTGGAATCGATGTCTCTTCTTCTGCTCAAGTTGCTCGTGCATCGATTTCGGTTATTGACGAAGCGATTCGTAAAGTATCTGAAGAGCGTGGTAAACTTGGTGCGATCCAAAACCGTCTCGAGCACACGATCAACAACTTAAAAACAGCACACGAAAACTTAACGTCCGCAGAGTCACGCATCCGTGATACAGATATGGCGATGGAGATGACAAACTTCACAAAAAACAACATTTTAAACCAAGCGGCACAGGCGATGCTTGCGCAATCAAACCAATTGCCGCAAGGAATTTTACAATTGTTAAAAAGCTAATGGGTAAAAAGGGTAGGTCGATGCGACCTCGCCCTTTTTTTGTAACTGTGGCATAATAAAAATAAAAAGGTGTGAACGTTGATGGAAGTGCAAAAAGTGTCGCGGGCGTCGTTGAACCGTGTGGCGAAAAAAGAGGATGCACCGATGGAATCGGTGTCGTTTACGGAAGTGATGCATAAGAAAAAAAGCGATGTGTTATTTGAACGTTTTCAAACGATGGCGCAACAAATTGAAGCGCAAGGGAAAAAGCTGGCGGAGTCGCAAACGGTGGAAGATTTAAAACAATATAAAAAGTTAGTGAAGCAATTTTTAGACGATGCGGTGAAAAATAGTTTGCAGCTTGAAGAACAGCGCGGATTTAGCCGGGGGGGACGGTCGAAAATTTATAAGCTTGTAAAAGAAGTCGATCAAAAGTTAGTTGAGCTGACGAACGCGGTGTTGGAAAAAGAGAAAAAAGGGCTTGATTTGCTTGGACTTGTCGGTGAAATTCAAGGATTGATTATTAATATTTACACGTAAGGGGGAGCAACATGTTAGATAACTGCCCGAAGTGTGGAAGTTTGTTCGTGCGGACGCAATCTCGTGATGTGTGCGAGGCATGCCATAAAGAAGAAGAGAAATTGTTTGAAAAAGTGTATGCGTTTATTCGCAAGCGCGAAAATCGAACGGCAACGATGTCACAAGTTGTTGACGCGACAGGTGTAGAAGAAGCGCTCATTATTAAATGGATTAAAAAGGGGCGTCTTCAACTCGTTCGTTTTCCAAATCTTGGCTATCCGTGCGAAAAGTGCGGAACAATGATTCGTGAAGGCCGTTTATGTTCGGCATGTATTGACGGCATTCAAAAGGAAATAACGAAACTGCAACAAGAAGAAGAACGGCAAAAACAGGCGAAACGGCAAACGACATATTTTACACAACAAAAGAAGAAAGATTAAACATTTTTCTTTTTTAGCCGATAATAAACGTAGACGAAAAAGAACGGAAAAAGCGAGGTGGGAACATGAAAATTCATCGCATTCAACCGATGAACGTCAATCCGTATGAGCGGACAGCGAGGATAGAGAAGCCAACAAAAGCAACGAAAAAGACCGATCAAGTCGAAATTTCAAGTGCGGCGAAAGAGCTGCAAGAAGCAGCGAAATTTTATTCAGAACGGTTAGAAAAAGTGGAACGGTTAAAAGAAGAGATTGAGTCGGGCACGTATAAGTTAGATGCGCGCGCTGTAGCTGAAAGCGTGTTGCGTTATTATAAACGATGACGAGGCGAATGAACATGATCGATTTAATGCAAAAGCTGCTGAAACTTCACCGCGGTTTACTTCAGCTCGCTAAACAAAAAACAGAAGCGATTAAAAAAAGCGACGTTGTTACGTTGCAAGACATGATGAATAAAGAGCAAACATACGTCATGGCCATTCGTCAGCTTGAGAGCGAACGAATGCGCCTTCTTGCCCATCTACATGAAGAAGAGCGGACGATTCGGCGTTATGCGGAGCAGTTGGAAGAGACAGAACGTGCAACATTGCTTCAACTAGCAAGCGATTTAAGTGAAACTATTGCACGGCTAAAAGAGCAAAATGAACTGAATATGCAGCTGCTGCAACAGTCGCTCCAATTTATTCATTTTACATTAGATTTGATGATACCGAACGAACAAGATGTGACGTATGACCCGAAGCGAACGGATGAATTGCCGCCACGGTCGTCATTTGAAGCAAAAACGTAAGGGGGTTTTTTTGTGCTTTCGACATTTCACGGATTAGAAACGGTGCGGCGTGGGATGACTGCCCAACAACAAGCGCTTTACGTTACCGGCCATAACATCGCCAATGCGAATACGCCGGGATATTCGCGCCAACGCGTCAACTTTGAACAAACGCCGCCGTATCCGTTTGCGTCTCAAAACCGCCCCGTCATGCCAGGACAAATGGGAACAGGCGTGGAAGGGGGCACGGTGCAACGGATGCGCGAAGAATTTTTAGACGTGCAATATCGCGGCGAGAATATGAAATACGGCTATTGGAACACGCGTGCGGAAGCATTGTATAAAATGGAAGAAATTATGAGCGAACCGTCAGATGAAGGGTTAGCGAAAACGCTTGATCGTTTTTGGCAGTCGCTACAAGATTTAGCTGTGAACCCTTCAAACTCAGGTGCTCGTTCGGTCGTTCGTCAGCGCGGTATTGCGGTAGCAGAGACGTTTCATTATTTATCTAGTTCACTTAAGTCGATTCGCGATGATTTAAAAAATGAGTTAGACGTCACAGTAAAAGCAGTAAATTCATTAGCGCGTCAGCTTAATGATATAAACAAACAAATTAGCGAAGTAGAAGTACACGGCTATTTGCCGAACGATTTATATGATGAGCGCAATCGGCTGTTAGATGAGTTGTCGCAATACGTAAATATTAAAGTTACACCTGTATCAAGCGGTGGTAGTGCATTAAAAATTGCGGAAGGACGTTTTACGGTAGAGTTAGTAGATCGAACAGGAAGCACTGTGATAGGTACGCTTGTTGATGGGCGACTAGGACAAGTAAATGAGCTTCAACTAAGCTATCAAGACAATGTGACAAAAACAGGGCCAATTGTTGGCTTTTCACTTGGAAATACACCGTTTTCAACATTTGAACGTTTGAAGGAAAACGGAAAAGTAGGTGCTCTTCTTTATTCGTATGGGTATAGCGAAGATGGGGGTACAACGACGAAAGGATTGTATCCTGAAATGTTAGGCGATTTAAATGCGATGGCGAAAGCGTTTGCGGATCAGTTTAATACCGTTCATTCAAATGGGTGGAGTGTAACGGAGATAAAAAGTAACACAAAGGATGGGAAAACATTTTTTACTTACGATCCGAGTGATCCGGCTGGAACGTTAGATGTTGCACAAATCATTAAAGATTCACTCGACAACATTGCCGCGTCAGCAACAGGTCAAATCGGTGACGGAAGTAACGCTCAAGCGTTAGCTGAAGTGAAAAATGGTATGATGAACATCGCTGGCAATACGACAACAATTCAAAACTTTTATGAAAGTTTAATTGGACAAATGGCAGTCAACGCGCAAGAAGCGAAACGATTGTCTGAAAATAGTGAAGTGCTTCGCCAATCCGTTGATGAACGGCGCATGGCGGTCAGTTCCGTATCGCTTGATGAAGAAATGATGAACATGATGAAATTCCAGCATGCGTATAACGCCTCTGCACGTATGATTACAATGATTGATCAAATGTTAGATAAAATTATTAACAATATGGGCATCGTTGGAAGGTAGGTGAATAACGAATGCGCGTCACACAAATGATGCTTGCAAACAATACGCTGCGCAATGTAAGCAAAAGCTATGATAAGCTTGGCACGTATCAGCAACAGCTCGCGACGGGGAAAAAAATTCATCGTCCATCGGAAGATCCGGTCGTGGCGATGAAAGGGATGCATTATCGTACAAGTTTAACGGAAATCGAGCAATTCCAGCGCAATTTGTCGGAGGCGTATGCGTGGATGGAAAACTCAGAATCGGCGCTTAATCATACGACAAATGTTTTGCAGCGCGCTCGCGAACTCGTTGTGCAAGCGAAAAACGGCACGCTCGGTCAAGAAGACCGCCAAGCGATTGCGCGCGAAATTGAACAGTTGAAAAAAGACTTAGTGCAAGTGGCGAACACAAAAGTGGCAGGAAAGTATATTTTTAATGGCACAAACATCGAACAGGCGCCGGTCAAAGACGGCTCGCCTCCGACTGTCAATAATAACAACGATGATTTTATGGTCGAAGTGGCGAAAGGGGTAAAATTAAAAATTAATGTCACCCCAAACAATGTGTTTAACCAAGATTTGTTTAATACGTTACAGCAAATTGAGAACGAATTAGCTAACCCAACCGGGAATTTAGACAATTTGCTTTCCCAATTAGATGGTCATTTAAACGACGTACTTGCAGAACGTGCAGAGCTTGGTGCGCGCGTCAATCGTTTAGAGCTCGTGGAGCAACGTCTTGCCGAACAACAGCTGATCGCGAAACGAATGATTTCTGATAACGAAGATGCGGAGATTGAAAAAATTATTACAGAATTAAAGTCGCAAGAAAGTGTGCATCGTGCAGCGCTCTCTGTCGGAGCACGCATCATTCAACCGACGCTCGTTGACTTTTTGCGTTAAGGGGATGAGTTAGAATGAAAATCCCGCAACTGACGATGCAAGCGACGTTTCCGCAACTATCCATTACAGTTGAGCGCGGATATATGCATATGCGTCAACAACAAGCTGAGATGTCGATTGAACAACCGAAACCGCAGCTTGAGATGAAAACAACGCCACCGCGCCTCACGATTGATCAAACCGAAGCGTGGGCAGATATGGATTTAAAGCACATTTTCCGTCGCATTGAAGAAGCTGCGCAAGACGGCTATGCCAGTTGGTTATCGTATTTAGAAACGACAGCGATACAAGGCGATGAATTAATGCGCATTGAACAAGGCGGCGACGTGCTTGCGATGCAAGCGCAGGCGAATAGCGAACGACCGCCTTTTGATTATAATGTCGGGCTTATTCCACGCCCATTTAGCGTGAAAGTCAGTTTTGAGCCAGGACATATCAATATGAACTGGCAAACATCAAATGCTCGTATTCATATTGAGCCACGCCTTGTGCAAATCGATTACAAACCAAACGTTGTGCATATTGACTTAGCGCGTCACAACAACTTGCGCATTGACGTGACCGTATAAATGAGGGATGAACATGAATATTGAAACGAAATATCATGGAACAGTTCAGCTTTCTCAGTTGGCACTCGTTTCATTTGAAAACGGACTACCGGGCTTTGAACATGAAAAACAATTTGCGTTGCTTCCGATTCACGATTCACCATTTACAATTTTACAATCAATACAAAATAAAGACGTGGCGTTTGTCATGATTGAGCCGTTTTCGTACTTCCCAACGTACGAAGTCGAGTTAGACGATACGACGTGTGAGCAGTTGAAAATACAAAAAGAAAACGACGTGGCGCTCTATGTCATTTTAACGGTCGCGGAACCGTTTACAAATACGACAGCGAACTTACAAGCGCCTGTCGTCATTAACGTTCATGAACGAATCGGCAAGCAAGTCATTTTAACAAATACACCGTATAAAACGAAACATCGACTTTTTCCAGAAACGGTTGAGGCGAAATAAGGAGGCGAGGACATGCTTGTATTAACACGTAAATTAAAAGAAGCGATTCAAATCGGCGATGACATCGAAGTCGTCGTTCTCGCCATCGATGGCGACCAAGTCAAGCTCGGCATTCGCGCACCGAAACATATCGATGTGCATCGAAAAGAAATATATCTCGCCATCCAAGCAGAAAATAACGCTGCCTCTCTCGCCTCTATAACTTCGCTTCAACAGTTATCTGATCAATTAAAGAAAGGGGGGAAGAAACAATGAGCGTTAGCATCGGCGGTGTTCAAATCCCCGGCGTCATTGCGCGCATCGTCCAAGACAATAAAGCGATCGCGGAACAAGCATTAAACGAAATTGTTAACAAACATAAAGACGACCCAGCTCGCATCGTCAAAGAAATTCAACAACCATCGCCGTTTTCACAATTTCTTGACATTAAAGTATAAAATTTTTTTCTCAACCTATTAAACTTTGAAAAAACGAGCCGATAATAAATGTGAGAGCAAGAAAGAAGGGCGGCCGACTTCAATCTTGCCAACTAAAAACCACAAGGACGTGGACAAACATTCAAGGAGGAAAAAAACAATGAGAATTAACCACAACATCGCAGCGTTAAATACGCATCGTCAATTGACAATGGGTACTAACGCAGCTTCAAAATCAATGGAGAAATTATCTTCAGGTCTTCGCATTAACCGTGCAGGTGACGACGCAGCAGGTCTTGCCATTTCTGAAAAAATGCGTGGACAAATTCGTGGATTAGAGCAGGCATCTCGCAATGCTCAAGATGGAATTTCAATGATTCAAACTGCTGAAGGTGCGTTAAACGAAGTTCACTCTATTTTACAACGTATGCGTGAACTAAGTGTACAAGCTTCAAATGATACAAACACAGCTGATGATCGTCAGGCAATCGGTGATGAACTTGTACAGTTAAAAGACGAGATCAACCGTATTTCTAACACAACTGCATTCAACGGTAAAAAACTATTAAACGGTAGCTTATCTACTTCTTTAGATGCGACTTCTGAAACAAAAGTTGGAACAATTTTAGGTACAGGTGGTAACGGTGTTACTGTAAACAATGTTGATGTTTCAAAAGCGGTTTCTGGAACAACTTATACATTTACAGCTTCTGGTGCTGACTTAACATTAACGGCTACAATTGCAGGTAAAACAGTTTCTGAAACGGTAACAGTTTCTGACATGACGACAGCTGGCTCTCAAACAATTAACTTCTCTACACTAGGAATTAGCCTAGAGTTAAGTGGTGGAGGAGCTGCTAATGATACAGGTGCAAACATCGCAGGTCAGTTTGCTGCTGCGGCTAACGATACAATTGTGACAGCTGCAGGTTCAGGATCAGCTCAATTCTTAATTGGAAGTAACGGTGACGCGAATGAGAACTTAACTGTATCATTTGATAAAATTGATGCGACAACGTTAGGTTCTGGTGCTGGTAACATGCTTTCAGACAAAATCGTAGACAATACAGCTGTTGATACGAAAGCAAAAGCTGACGCATTAATTACAATTATTGATGATGCCATTAAAACAGTTTCTAGCCAACGTTCTTCACTTGGTGCAGCTCAAAACCGCCTAGAACACACAATCAACAATTTAGGAACATCTGCTGAGAACTTAACAGCAGCTGAGTCTCGTATCCGTGACGTTGACATGGCGAAAGAAATGATGGAGTTTACGAAAAACAACATTCTTTCTCAAGCAGCACAAGCAATGTTGGCTCAATCCAATCAAATGCCACAAGGCGTATTACAGTTACTTCGGTAATTTGATTGGAAGGGCGTCTAGCTTGGAAACGAGCTAGAGGATGACTGGGTGAATTGCTGGGAAGTCCTAAAGCTTTCCTTGCCACAACGTAGCTGGAAACGGCAGACGTGACGGCTTGAAAAAAGGAAAGATGCAACAATGGACAATCAGCAGCCAAGCTCCTGTGGCGAAAGCCTGGAGAAGGTTCAACGACTAGGACATACCACCTAAGGCGAAAAGCTATGGTGATGAAGTCCGTAGGGAAACTCCCGAAGTGCCCAGCCCTTCGCTAGCCGAATGGCTAGAAAGGTGAAGATATAGTCTACACAACGTTCGAAAGACGTTGCGGCATGGCAAGCCAACCAACAACCACAAGGAGTTCTGCAACTTCTTCGTTAATTTTAGATTATTTGAAAGGGACTCTAGTTTTGCTAGGGTCCTTTTTCATAATTAGAGCAGATTAATAGAAATTAAATATTTTGAAAAGAGGACAGTCAATGGTTATCACAAAGACAGAAGAGGATTTTATAATTTCTCCTAATATTGAAGTTGCTACTTTTAGAAATGATATTCAATTATTAAATTTAGTACAAACGGGGATGCAGGTTCTAAATTCAAATTTACTAAATTTAGATATGGCTACATTTTTACGGGATGCGTATAAACTAGGTCAGATAAGCCTTAAAGCAATAATCGACGCTAAAAGGAAAAATGGAGATTACATTGAGATACATCGTAAGCAGGTTAATTGGCTCGTAAATTATTTTTATTATTTAAGTGAACTTAGAAAAAACAATATTTCGTATTCTTACTGTCCGGTTTTAAATCAACATCCTTTGGAAGTAATTAATGGAGAACTTATAGGAAAAGAGCATTTAATCAATGCGTGTACTCCAGAAAGAAAAAAAGATATATCCTCGTCCTATGGTGAGGGTTTGGGTTTTCTATTACTAGCAAGTTTACCGAATGTTTCCCCATTTGGAGTGTTGAAAATCATTAATGGAAAAGAATCAACTCCAGACTTTATTGTTATTAATAAATTTAAAAAGGTAGTTATGCTTTCAGAAGTAAAGTCCTCAATAAATGATCGACCTTCAGATCCAAAGGATCAATTATCTAAATACTCGAGTAATATAAGCGGTTTAGGTATTCAGGTGAAATTTAATAGTGGAAAATCCCCTGTTGAAATCATACTAAAAGATCCTCAATATAATATTTTAGATGGAAGTATTGTTTCCTCAATTTATACTAATATTACTATACTAGAAAGTCTTTTGAGAATAGAGGAAAAAGATATCGTAAAAGTAAAGAATCCTGAGTGGGCTAGAGAGGTTGTAAGACTATTCAAAGGTATATTAGAAAATAATCATTTAGAGAGGATGGAAAAAATAAATATCAATGAAGTGATTGTGGATAATTATTTTTTTACCGGGATTGATAAGTTGGATCATTTTTTTAATTTATATTTTGATTATAAAGAAGATGGTAGTAAAGGTTTTGAAAAGATATTTAAGATTATAGTTTGAAATAGAATAAGAGCCAATAGTTATTATACAAGTGCTGTTAAAATTGGCACAAGAGGACAGGCGTCTTGTAACGGATGATGTAATTGTTGGTTTAGTTACCATAATTTACCAAAGTTTCATCAACCACAACGTAACTGGAAACGGTCAGCGTGAAGGTCTGAAAATGATGAAGATGAAACAAAATGGATAATCAGCAGCCAAACTCCTGTCCCGAAAGGGTGGAGAAGGTTCAACGACTAGGACATACACCTAAGGCGAAACGCTATGGTGATGAAGTCCGTAGGGGAAGCAAGATAGCCGAACCGAAGCGCCCAGCCCCTAACAGGTGAAGCTGAGGGTGAAGAGATAGTCTACACAATGTTCGAAAGACGTTGAGGCATGGCAAGCCAACCAACAACCACAAGGAGTATTACAATTACTCCGCTAATAAAGCAAAAAGAGGCCTTAGGGTTCCTAAGGTCTCTTGTTTATTTCTCTCCATTTATACATCACAGACCAGTAGCTTCGTTGCAATGCGTCTGCAATTTCTTGAATAGTTGCCCCATTCTTTTTCATCTTTTTTATAAGTTGTATCTCTTCGTCCGTGTAATTTTTCCAACGGTCAGCGCTGCTTACTACAATGTTGAAATCAGGTTGCTGCCTTTTCCATTTTTCCTTTTCCATTTGCAAGCGTTCGTTCCAATTTGTTTTGTAATACATGGATGGGCAATCGAATGTGATGGGAGAAACAAGATCTAAAAATAAAAACGTATCTTTTACAGACGTTGTTTTTAAGATCATCCCTTGTCCATCTTTTCGTTTGCTCAGTCGGAAAATAACGTTAAAGAATTTTAAAATGTGGTTCTGGAGTTGTTCAAGTTCTTTTGGTGGGTAGCATTGCAAGTACAAATAAATGTGTGGTGTTAGGTAGATGAGTTTTTTTCGCGCGTTGACTGTTGTAGAGATGCAAAGCGAGCCATCATCCATGTACAGCACAGCCAAGAAGTATGGTAATGTACAGTATCGTAATAAGTGGATCGGAATATGCTTTATTCCTTTCTTATCATAAAAATGTGGATAGAGTGTTGTGAATAAAGGTAAAGAAGCAGACCGAACACAGTTGCTTTTTTCTGATATATAGAGTAATCCATCAAAAAATGATATTTTCCATTTGCGGTATGCTTGTTGATCAAGTCCGAAATGCTCACGATAACTATGGTTTTTTCTCCGACTATTCGGGTAGATTTTTGTAATTTCTCCGTCCCCAATAATGCTTGCGATGAGTATGTTTTGTTGAATAGGTGTCAAATACATGAAATTATCCACTATACCTACCTCCTACCTAAAAGAACATATGTTTGCTTTTATTATAGCATTTATTTTTTATGATCAACATAGTTTTTCCTCTCCCCCTTCAAATATCCCTTCCTCCATCCGATATAAACAGTAGAAACGTATATGTCAAAGGGGCGAATGATGATGATTGAACGTATTTCTTCTTCTCTTTCTTCCACATATATGCATGAAAAAACAACGACAGAGCGTCCAGCAGAGCAGCAAAAACAAGAGCAAACCACTCTACAGCAAATGAACGCAAAACAAGAAGAAGAGCGCATCTCGAAAGAAAAACTTGAAGAAATCGTGAAAGGAATGAATGAGTTTTTACAGCCGAGCCATACGTCGTTAAAGTTTAATGTGCATGAAGATTTGAAAGAATATTACGTTCAACTCATTGATGATCGAACAAAAGAAGTTGTGCGTGAAATTCCGCCGAAAAAGCTGTTAGATATGTATGCGGCGATGATGAAGTTTGTCGGGTTGATTGTTGATCGAAAAATTTGAGAGGATGGTGAGAGGGCATGAGTACAATGCGTATCGGTGGCTTAGCGAGTGGTATGGATATTGATCAACTCGTCAGCGATTTAATGAAAGCGGAGCGCATACCTCTTGATAAGCTGTATCAGAAAAAGCAAATTTTAGAATGGCAACGCGATGACTATCGTTCGATGAATACGTTGCTTCAAGATTTGGATAGTTATATTTTTAATAACTTAACGCTGCAAAGCAATATGCTCAAAAAAAAGACAACAAGTTCTGATGAGAGTGTTGTGACGGCAACAGCGAATGCTTCTGCAGCGAATATTAGCACGAATTTAACGGTTACGAAAGTCGCTACGTCGGCCACTTGGGTTTCTGAAGCTTCAGCTAGTTATACACCAAGCGGTACAGATACGACGCTGAAAATTAACGTAACAAATGGGGACGGAACGAGCCCAACAAACCCTGTAACCATTACAATTGCAGCGAACTCATCGTTAGATTCAGTCATTGCTCAATTGAACAGCAATAACGACCTCGGCATTAGTGTGTTCCATGATACGCAAACAGGGAAAATTTCGATTATGAAGAAAGATACAGGTGCCTCAGCAAGTTTAGTCATGGGGGATGCAACGACAGCTTCCTTCTTCCAAAGCCTCGGGTTTACAGGTGCTGCAGATGGCGGGGAACTCACAGGAAAAACGGCAGGAGAAGATGCTCGATTTACAATTAATGGATTAACGACATCACGTTCGTCAAATACGTTTACCATTAATGGTGTGACTTATACGTTGAAAAAACCAGGATCATCGACGATCACCACTTCGACAGATACAGATCATATGTTTAATACCATTAAAGGTTTTGTGGATAAATACAATGAAGTCATTGGAAAAATTAACTCAAAAATATCGGAAGAGCGTTATCGTGACTATACGCCGTTAACGGATGAGCAAAAAGAAGCGATGACAGAAAAACAAATTGAATTATGGGAAGAAAAAGCGAAAAGTGGACTTCTGCGTCGAGATTCGATTTTATCAAGCGGTTTAAGTCAAATGCGGTTAGATTTGTATAGCCAAGTGAGTGATCCAAGTGTTAACAGTAATTATGACACGCTATCTGAAATTGGGATTACGACATCAAGTAACTATTTGGAAAACGGAAAACTGATTATTGATGAGACAAAGTTACGTGATGCAATCGAAAAAGATCCAAATGCCATTTATAAACTGTTTAACGCTAGTGGGGCTGATTTCGACACCAAAGGGATTGCGAAACGTTTGCGTGATACCATCAAAAATACGATCGGAAAAATTGAAGCGAAAGCTGGAAAAACGATTTGGACGAACAATCAGTTTGAAATTGGGAAAAGCTTAAACGATTTGGATCAGCGTATTGATGACTTCGAGGATCGATTAAAAAAAATCGAAGATCGATATTGGCGTCAGTTCACTGCGATGGAGAAAGCCATCCAACGCGCCAATGAACAAAGTATGTATTTGATGAATGCCTTCGGTGGCGGAGTATAATGGGGTAGGAGGAAATGAATATGGCGATGAATAATCCGTATCAATCATATCAAACAAACGCGGTGCAAACAGCGTCACCAGGAGAATTAACGCTTATGCTTTACAACGGTTGTTTGAAATTTATTGCACAAGCGAAAAAAGCGATTGAGGAGAAAGATATTGAAGCGCGCAACACAAACTTATTAAAAGCGCAAAAAATTATTCAAGAGCTCATGGTGACGCTCAATATGGAATATGAAGTGGCGAAGTCGATGATGACGATGTACGACTATATATATCGTCGTCTCGTTGAAGCAAATATTAAAAGCGATATTTCTATTTTAGAGGAAGTTGAAGGGTATGTGAAAGAATTTCGCGATACGTGGAAGCAAGTCATTCAGCTGAATCGTCAACGTCAATACGCGCAAGGCGGTCACGTGTAATGAGCATTGTGTCGGAACTTTTGGATATCACGAAAGCGATGGTAAAGTTGCTTCGTGAGCCGATCGAGAAAGAAAAGCGTGATGGCGTCATTGAACAAGTTGAACAACTGCTGGAGAAGCGTGAACAGCTTCTTCTGCACCTTCCCAACGTATTGACAGATGAAGAAAAACAAATGGGAAAAGAGCTGCTTATGCTTGATCGCGAGGCAAACGCTCTTCTCCAACAATTGAAGCAACAAATTCAACAAGATTTAAAGCAAATGAAACAAACGAAAGTGGCAGCACACCGATATCATGATCTGTATGAGCCGTTATCGATTGACGGTATGTTTTATGATAAACGAAGGTAGGTAGAACATATGGTACATTTAACTCCAGAACAATTAACAGTCGTTCGTCAATATGCGGCGTTATTAGACACAATTGAAGAAGGCTTTCAATATGTCATTGAAAGTTTTGCGAATTACGAACGTACGCAAGGGGATGTCGTACTCGCTGATATTTTTACAGCGTTCGGTCAAATTGATGCGACAAATGAGCGTTCGCTTGCGCATTTTTTCGTTGATGATACGGCGTTGTTGAATGAACTTCAACGTTTTTCTTCTGTCGTCGAAGAAGCGTGGAAATTAGACGGAAAGCTACATGATCCGAACGCGAAGCAACAAATTGTCGAAAAACATGTAGCGCCAGCGTTTGAAGCGTGGAAAGTAAGCGTGATGCAACATCTTCGTCCGTATGTGGAGCAATAATAAAAAGGTGCGAGTAGCTCGCACCTTTTGTAGTTTAAAACGCTTCGACAATCGTGACGTTCACTTCTTTTCGTAAGTCAATTTCAAACGGTGATTTCAGCACTTCCCCGTTTGGATTTTGTAAAATGCGAACGACAGGGCGAAGCGGATATTCAGGGAAAATGTTTGAGACGACACCTCGGTATCCTGTGTTTAATACGACGTTTGTGCCGAGCGGGTAAATGGCGACATATTTTAAAAACGTTTTAATGAGTTCATAGTCAAACAACGTATTGCCGGCTGCGCATAAATATTCAGCTGCTTCGTGCGGCGAGTGTTGTTTGCGATGGTCACGCGGAGAAGTGAGTGCATCGAACACGTCTGCGATGGCGATAATGCGCGCGAATTCATGAATGTATTTGTTGTTGTTGTCGCACGACTGGGCTAATCATCGGTTTTTCTTCAATATCAAATGTAAAAATGTCGTGAATATAAATATGACGAATGCCGTTTTCAAGCAATCCGCGAATGTATGAGTCGGTCAGTTTAACTCCCTTTGCAAGCAAAACTGCACCGTTCGGTCCGTAAATATCAACGGCGAGCACATCACCACTTTTTGCTTCAAATATGTGCACTTTGCGCATGCGATCACACCTCAGTAGAAAAATACGAACACTTTCCATTATCTATAAATTATAGCATAATTATCCATTGTTTTGTTCATCATTTTTTCACAAAAAATGTGACGATTGAGAAGGAGTTTTGTAGGGAATTGTAGAAATAAGTAAACAACCTTTCATAAAAGGAGGAACAGCGTATGAAGTACAACATTCGCGGAGAAAACATCGAGGTTACACAAGCGATTCGAGAGTATGTCGAGAAGAAAATCGGAAAATTAGAGCGCTATTTTGAATCAACGGAAGGAGTAACGGTTCACGTTAATTTAAAAGTATATAACGATAAACAGGCGAAAATTGAAGTAACGATCCCAATGCCACAAATTGTGTTGCGTGCCGAAGAGCGTCATGATGATATGTATGCCGCCATCGATTTGGTCGTCGATAAACTCGAACGCCAAATTCGCAAACATAAAACAAAAGTAAATCGAAAAATGCGTGAAAAAGAAGCGAATGGTGTCACGCTAACAGCAACTGCTCCTGTCGCGACAGAAGAGTATGAAGAAGAGGAATTTGAAGTTGTACGTACGAAGCGCTTCAGCTTGAAGCCGATGGATAGCGAAGAAGCCATTTTACAAATGAATATGCTTGGCCATAACTTTTACGTTTTTATTAACGCGGAAACAAACCGCACAAACGTCGTTTACAAACGAAAAGACGGTAAATACGGCTTAATCGAAGCGAACTAACCTATTCACCCTCTGTCGAATGAAGACAGAGGGTGGTATAATGTGAAAGGAGGTGAAAAAAGGATGGAAGCGATTTTGCGTGAAATTTTAGGGAAGTTGACGAATGTCGAAAGTCATTTTCTACAGTTTCAACAAGAAGTGCGTAACCAATTTGCTCGAATTGACGAACGATTCGCACAGATAGATAGACGATTTGAACAAATGGAAGCGCGATTTGCCCAGATTGATGAACGATTCGCTCAAATTGACGAACGGTTCGCACAAATTGATGAACGATTCGTGCAAATTGACGAACGATTCGCACAAATGGAAGCGCGATTTGCTAACATGGAAGCTCGTTTAACCGCACTTGAACAAGAGATGAAAGAGGTAAACACGCGCATTAGTCGTCTCGAAGAAGAAATGTGTGATGTCAAAAAACGTCTGGAACATGTCGAGATGCAACTAAGCGACGTAAAAGAAACAGTGCATCGTTTAGAAATTCAACTAGCTAACGATGTACAAACATTACTGCAACATATTTATAAAAAGATTGACGAAAAAGGTTTTGAAATTTATGCTCTCAACAAACGACTCCACCATGTCGAAGCAACGATCGAACAACTTCAATCACCTCAACGATAACATCTCCCCAGCGTCCCCTACGCTGGCTTTTTCTTTTCTTTCGTATGAGTTGTCACCTTTTCTTGTAAGTGATATGATGGTAATTAGCGACTATATAAGCAAGGGGCGTTTTTGTATGCTTGGAATGTTGAAAAAAGTGTTTGACCCGAATAAACGACAAATTGCGCGATTAGAGAAAATCGCGAATGAAATTGATGCGCTCGGTCCGCAAATGGCGCAGCTTTCTGATGACGAGTTGCGTCAAAAAACAGAAGAGTTTAAGGCGCGTCTTGAAAAAGGCGAAACGCTTGATGATTTACTTGTTGAGGCGTTTGCGGTCGTTCGCGAAGCAGCGAAGCGCGTGCTTGGCATGTATCCATATAAAGTGCAATTAATGGGGGGCATCGCACTTCATGAAGGCAACATTGCTGAAATGAAGACAGGGGAAGGAAAAACGTTAACCGCAACGATGCCGGTATATTTAAACGCATTAACAGGAAAAGGTGTTCATGTCGTCACGGTCAACGAATATTTAGCAAGCCGCGACGCAAATGAAATGGGCAGACTGTATCAGTTTTTAGGTTTATCTGTTGGACTGAATTTAAACAGTATGTCGCGTGAAGAAAAGCAAGCGGCTTATAACGCCGACATTACATACGGAACGAATAACGAGTTTGGTTTCGACTATTTGCGCGATAACATGGTGCTCTATAAAGAACATATGGTGCAACGCCCGCTTCATTATGCGATTATTGACGAAGTTGACTCTATTTTAATTGACGAAGCCCGTACACCGCTCATCATTTCTGGGACGGCGCAAAAGTCTACAAAATTGTACATTCAAGCAAACGCGTTCGTCCGCACATTAAAACGCGATGTCGATTATACGTACGATGAAAAAACGAAAAGCGTGCAGCTGACGGAAGAAGGAATGAACAAAGCAGAGCGCGCGTTTGGAATCGACAACTTATTCGATTTAAAACATGTGACGTTAAACCACCATATTAACCAAGCGTTGCGTGCCCATGTTGTGATGCAGCGCGATGTCGATTACGTCGTTGAGGACGGAAAAATCGTCATCGTCGACCCGTTCACAGGCCGTCTCATGCGCGGACGTCGCTATAGCGATGGGCTTCATCAAGCGATTGAGGCAAAAGAAGGGCTTGAAATTCAAAACGAATCGATGACGCTTGCGACGATCACGTTCCAAAACTATTTCCGCATGTACGAAAAGCTGGCGGGGATGACGGGAACAGCAAAAACAGAAGAAGAAGAGTTTCGTAACATTTACAATATGCAAGTCATCGTTATTCCGACAAATAAACCAGTCATTCGCGATGATCGCCCAGACTTAATTTATCGCACGATGGAAGGAAAGTTTCGTGCGGTTGTTGAAGATATTGCGGAACGTCATGCGAAAGGACAACCTGTTCTCGTCGGTACGGTGTCGATTGAAACGTCTGAATTGTTATCGGGCATGTTAACGAAGCGCGGCATTCGCCATAACGTGTTAAACGCGAAAAACCATGCGAAAGAGGCAGAAATTATTGCGCAAGCTGGTCAAAAAGGAGCCGTAACGATTGCGACAAACATGGCAGGACGCGGAACGGATATTAAACTCGGCGAAGGAGTGCGCGAACTTGGCGGCTTAGCGGTCATCGGTACGGAGCGTCACGAAAGCCGCCGCATCGACAACCAGTTGCGCGGTCGTTCCGGCCGTCAAGGTGACCCTGGGGTATCGCAATTTTACTTGTCGCTTGAAGATGAACTCATGCGTCGCTTCGGCTCAGAAAATATGATGGCAATGATGGATCGTTTAGGCATGGACGATTCACAGCCAATTCAAAGCAAAATCGTATCTAAAGCGGTCGAGTCGGCACAAAAACGCGTCGAAGGAAACAACTTTGATGCGCGTAAACAACTATTGCAGTACGACGATGTATTGCGTGAACAACGTGAAATTATTTATCGTCAACGCTTCCAAGTGCTTGATTCGGAAAACTTGCGTGACATCGTTGAAAAAATGATTCAATCGGTTATCGAGCGTGTCGTACGCATGCATACACCAGATGAAGAAATGCCAGAAGAATGGAACGTGCAAGCGATCGTTGATTATGTGCAAGTGAACCTCCTTCCAGAAGGAGATGTGACTGTCAACGACTTGCGCGGCAAAGATCCAGAAGAAATGATTGAATTCATTTGGAATAAAGTACGTACACGTTACGATGAAAAAGAAAGCCGCATTCCAGCGGAGCAAATGCGCGAGTTTGAACGCGTCATCGTGTTGCGTGCGGTCGATATGAAATGGATGGAACATATCGATGCGATGGAACAGTTGCGTCAAGGCATCCATTTACGTGCTTACGGTCAAATTGATCCGTTGCGCGAATATCAAATGGAAGGATATGCGATGTTTGAAGCGATGATCGCTTCCATTGAAGAAGAAGTCGCTCGTTACATTATGAAAGCGGAAATCGAAAGCAATCTTGAGCGACAAGAAGTCGCGAAAGGTGAGGCTGTCCATCCGAAAGAAGGCGAAGAAGTAAAACGCAAGCCGGTGAAAAAAGCGGTGGAAGTCGGTCGAAACGATCCATGCCCGTGCGGAAGCGGAAAAAAA
Organism: Anoxybacillus kestanbolensis; assembly: GCF_001996285.1. NCBI lineage: Bacteria > Bacillati > Bacillota > Bacilli > Caryophanales > Anoxybacillaceae > Anoxybacillus > Anoxybacillus kestanbolensis. The sequence goes on from NZ_MQAD01000008.1 coordinate 42,739, forward strand.
TATAAACATTGTTGCGGACGATAAGTGAGGGATGTTCCCTCGCTTTCGTTATGTTGCGTTCGCCGAGATGTTTGCATACAATAATGGTTGAGGTGAAGGACATGATCGATTTAGTAGAAATTAAGCAAGAGCTTGAAAAAATGGCTAAGCGATTAGCGGATATTAGGGGGTCTCTTTGACCTCGAAACGAAAGAAGCCCGCATTGAACAACTAGAAGCGCAAATGGCTGCCCCTGACTTTTGGGATGATCAAAAAGCGGCTCAATCGGTCATTAGCGAGGCGAATGCGCTCAAAGATTTAGTCGGCGAGTTTCGTTCACTTGAAGAGCGATTTGAAAATTTAGAAGTAACATACGAACTTGTCAAAGAAGAACCTGATGAAGAATTACAAAAAGAGCTTGTAGCTGAGGCGAAAAAACTATCGAAAGACTTTGGCGAATTTGAACTGCAGTTACTATTAAATGAACCGTACGATAAAAATAACGCCATTTTAGAACTTCATCCTGGCGCAGGTGGAACGGAGTCACAAGACTGGGCATCGATGTTGTTGCGTATGTATACGCGCTGGGCGGAGAAAAAAGGATACAAAGTGGAAACGCTCGATTATTTGCCTGGTGAGGAAGCGGGAATTAAAAGCGTCACGTTGTTAATTAAAGGGCATAATGCATACGGATATTTAAAAGCGGAAAAAGGCGTGCATCGCCTCGTGCGCATTTCTCCGTTTGACGCTTCCGGTCGCCGTCATACATCGTTCGTTTCGTGCGAAGTGGTACCTGAATTTGATGACAACATTGAAATTGACGTGCGTCCGGATGAAATAAAAGTGGATACGTATCGTTCGAGCGGTGCGGGTGGTCAGCACGTCAATACGACTGACTCAGCGGTACGTATTACACATATCCCGACAGGTATTGTCGTCACGTGCCAATCGGAGCGGTCGCAAATTAAAAACCGCGAAAAAGCGATGAATATGTTGAAAGCGAAGTTGTACCAAAAGAAACTAGAAGAACAACAAGCGGAGCTCGCTGAAATTCGCGGTGAACAAAAAGAAATCGGTTGGGGAAGCCAAATTCGTTCTTACGTGTTTCATCCATACTCGCTCGTAAAAGATCATCGAACAAATACCGAAGTCGGAAATGTGCAAGCAGTGATGGACGGAGAAATTGATGTCTTTATCGACGCATATTTACGCTCGAAATTAAAACAAGGATAAGGTGTCCGACATGGGCACCTTTTTATGTGGTGAAAATTTTTAATTAAGTTGTTTGAAAATATTAAAAATTTTAATAAAAAATGTTTAAAGATAAAACTGTTTTTGTTATTATTATAAGTAGGAGGTGATGAGATGAAAGCGAAAGAAGTATTAGAGTTGTTGCAAATATCAAGACCAACGCTCACTAAATATGTAAAAGAAGGAATCATAAAAGTCCATGTCTTGCCTAACGGAAGATATGATTATGACAAAGAAAGTGTATATCAATTGTTTAATAAAGGCGTGGAAAGAAAAACATATATCTACGCCAGAGTTTCTACGCCAAAACAGAAAGCCGATTTAGAAAATCAAATTCAGATGCTAAAACAATTTTGTTTTGCGAATGGCTATTCTGTATCCAAAGTTTTTTCAGATATTGCAAGTGGCATCAGTTTTGAAAAGAGAAAAGACTTTTTTCGTATGCTTGATGATGTGTTGGCTGGAAAAGTTGAAAGAGTTGTCATTAGTTACAAAGATCGGTTGAGTAGAGTGGGTTTTGAATTATTTCACCATTTGTTTAAAAAATACCATTGTGAAATTGTTGTGATGAGCGAAGTGGGTTCTGAAAAATTAGACAGCGAGGAAATATTTGAAGAAATCATCAGCCTGTTGCATTGTTATTCCATGAAGATGTACAGCAAAAGAAAAGGCGAGAAGATCAAGCAAATATTAAGCGAAGGAGAACTTCCGTCATGATGGCGAATCGAGTGGAAAGGCATATGATTTGCGCCACTCATCCGTATTATCCGATGATCGACGAATATTGTTTTCGGTCAAAAAACTTGTACAACTTCGCCAACTATCAAGTCAGGCAAACGTTTTTCCAACACGGCACGTATCTTTCTTACAACAAGCTAGACAAGCTGCTGAAAACAGAAGGGATGGATGCAGACTATCGAGCGATGCCAATGGCTCAATCCGCCCAACAAACGTTAAGAATGTTGCACCAAAACTGGAAGGCATTTTTTAAATCGATGAAAGATTGGGCAAAAAACAAAGACAAATATACAGGCAGACCGAAACCGCCCAAATATCTCAAAAAAGACGGACGGTATGTACTTGTGCTAACGAATCAATCATGCAAAGTCGTCGATGAACACATCACGTTTCCTGCCTGTTTCCAAGGGTTTCAACTAAAAACAAACATGAAAGGGAAGCTTCAACAAGTCCGATTTATTCCAAAACACCGCCATATCATCGTCGAAGTCGTTTACAAAATCCCTATTCCACCGCAAAAACAAGATCACAACAGATACATCAGTATTGATTTGGGTTTAGATAACTTCGCAACCATTGTGAATAACGTGGGCAAACAACCGATTGTCATCAATGGTAAAGGTCTAAAATCCGCCAATCAATACTATAACAAAAAAATGAGCCACTACCGCAAAGTAGCGAAACAGATGAATGGACTTGATTGGACAAAACGAATGAGCAACATGACAGAAAAACGAAACCGCATCGTAGAAAACTTTATGCACCAAGCGAGTGCCTTTGTCATCAAACATGCGTTGGCTTTAGACTGCGATACGATTGTGGTGGGGATAAATAAAGATTGGAAGCGTGAAGTCCATCTCGGAAAGCGCACGAATCAAGCGTTCGTTCACATTCCGTATCAAACGTTTCTTCATCAGTTGCAGTACAAAGCGGTACAGCATGGCATTCGCGTCGTCGTGACAGAAGAAAGCTATACATCCAAATGCAGTTTTTTAGACATGGAAGAAATGAAGAAACAAAAACAATACAAAGGAAAACGAATCAAGCGTGGGCTGTTTCAATCTGAAAACGGAACGCTCATCCACGCAGATGTCAATGGAGCATACAACATCATGAGAAAAGTATTCCCAAAGGCGTTCGCCAATGGGATAGTGGGTGTGGGGTTACACCCGATCCGAGTACATGTCGCTTAAACGGCGTGGACGGATAAACAATTTTATTAAAATCTTCCCCATGATTTTGATAAAATTGATAACCTACTCACGAGGGAAGGTGAGAAGCATGCGAAAAAGAAGCAACATAACAAATCCATTCGTTGAAAAAGTGCTCGAATACGTATACATTCTTGTTGGCTCGGCTGTTGTGGCCGTTGCGTTTAATTTATTTTTACTCCCGAACCGTGTTGCGTCAGGCGGTGTGAGCGGCATTAGTACTATTTTACATGCGACGCTTGGTTGGCAGCCAGCATACGTGCAATGGTCTCTTAACATTCCGCTATTTATCGCAGGCGTGTTGTTGCTTGGAAGACAGTTCGGCATTAAAACGTTAGTTGGCACTGCTTTTTTGCCGTTTGTCGTATATTTGACGCGTGATGTCGCATCAGCAACAAACGACGCTCTACTTGGGGCGTTATTTGGCGGCATTGGCGTCGGTATAGGATTAGGGATTGTATTTCGTGGCCGGGCATCAACGGGAGGAACGGATTTAGCTGCTCAAATTATTCACAAATATACGGGTCTATCGTTAGGGACATGCGTCATTTTAATTGATGGCTTAATTGTTTTAACAGCTGCACTCGTCTTTGACTTAGAACGGGCGTTATATGCACTCATCGCGTTATTTGTGACGAGCAAAACAATTGATTTTGTTCAAGTTGGTTTCGGTAATTCAAAAATGGCGATGATTATTACAGAAAAAGAAGAACAAGTGCGTGAAGCGATTTTGCATAAAATTGACCGCGGTGTGACAAAACTACATGCATACGGCGGATATACAGAAAAAGAGCGGCCTGTTCTTATGTGTGTCGTAGCACAAAGTGAGTTCACAAAATTGAAACAATTGGTGAAAACCATTGATCCGTCTGCGTTTGTCGTCGTTATGGACGCAGCGGAAGTGCTTGGAGAAGGATTTAAACGTGTCTAACATAAAAATGATGCGATATAATAGAAATATATGAAAATGTTTACAAGGGGGACGCATATATGAAGAAGAAGCTATTCGGTTTGTTCGCTAGTACGGCGATTGTGTTAGCGGCCTGTGGTGGCGGAAATACTGCAACAGAAAAGCCAGCGACTGGTGGAGAGGCGGTTTCAGCTGCTGAATCTTTGTATAAAAAATCATGTGCAAGCTGTCACGGCCAAAACTTAGAAGGTGGCGTTGGACCTGCCCTTGATAAAGTAGGCGGAAAATATTCACAAGACGAAATTAAAAACATTATCACAAACGGTCGTGGAGGCATGCCAGGTGGCTTACTTCGCGGTGAAGATGCTGATAAAGTAGCAGAATGGCTAGCTGCGAAAAAGTAAGAGGATGCGATTTTGTGCATCCTCTTTTTATTTGTAACAGTGTTGAAATATAACTGTAAATAAAATTCGCCCCCTTTTTGCGACAAATGATGATATAATGGACGAGGTAAGAATTTTGCAGGAATATGTAGAAAAACATCGAATACTTAGGTGGTTGCTTATGATTGAAATGCAAGATGTATATAAAACGTATCCGAACGGAGTGATCGCATTAAACGGCATTTCCGTTCGCATTAAGCAAGGTGAATTTGTATATGTCGTCGGTCCGAGCGGTGCTGGGAAATCGACGTTTATTAAAATGATGTATCGCGAAGAGAAGCCGACAAGCGGCAAAATTATGATTAATGGCGTGAACTTAGCGAATATAAAAGACAGTAAAGTGCCATTGCTTCGCCGAAATATCGGGATCGTCTTTCAAGACTTCAAGCTTCTTCCAAAGTTAACGGTGTATGAAAACGTCGCGTTTGCTTTGGAAGTCATTGAAGAATCGCCAAAAAACATTCGCAAGCGCGTCATGGAAGTGCTTGACTTAGTGCGACTAAAACATAAAGCGCGCTTTTATCCAGACGAATTGTCTGGAGGAGAGCAACAGCGGGTGTCGATCGCTCGTTCAATCGTCAACAACCCAGCAATTGTTATTGCTGATGAACCGACGGGAAATTTAGATCCAGATACATCTTGGGAAATTATGGACATCTTCGAGCGCATTAACGATCGTGGGACGACCATTGTGATGGCGACGCATAACCGCGAAATCGTCAACACGATTCGCAAGCGTGTCATTGCGATTGAACGCGGGAAAATTGCACGCGACGAAGTGAAGGGGGAATACGGTTATGAAGCTTAACACCCTTCGTCGTCATTTTCGTGAAAGTTTAAAAAGTCTCGGACGAAACGGTTGGATGACGTTTGCGTCCATTAGTGCTGTTACGGTGACGCTGTTGCTTGTCGGTGTGTTTCTCGTCATTATGCTCAATATTCAACATATAACGAAGCAAATTGAGCGCGATGTTGAAATTCGCGTGCATGTTGATTTAAGTGCAACAGACGCAGACAAAGATGCGCTTCGAGCCAAGCTTGAAGCTCTTTCTGGCGTGGAAAAAGTGGCGTATTCATCTAAAGATGAAGAGCTACAAAAATTGATTGAAAGCTTTGGAGAAGATGGTCAATCGTTCCGTCTATTCGAACAAGACAATCCGTTGAGCGATGTATTTATTGTGAAAGCGGAAAATCCGCTTGATACGGAAAAAATCGCAAAACAAATTGAAACTTTGCCTTCTGTCAGCAAAGTCAAATACGGAAAAGGACAAATTGAAAAGCTATTTGCGGCAACGACGACGATTCGCAACGTCGGATTGGCGCTCATTGTCGGATTATTATTTACGGCGATGTTTCTCATCTCAAATACGATTAAAATTACAATTTTTGCCCGTCGTCGTGAAATTGAGATTATGAGATTAGTAGGGGCGACTAACGGATTTATTCGCTGGCCGTTTTTCCTCGAAGGGCTATGGCTTGGCGTTTTCGGAGCAGTTGTTCCGATTGTGATCGTTCTTTCAGCGTACTCGTACGTATTTGATTTATTATATCCAAAGTTGAAAGATACATTTTTTCAATTGCTTCCGTTTTATCCGTTCGCATGGCAGTTGGCAGCTGTGCTCGTCTTATTAGGTGCATGTATCGGCATATGGGGAAGCATGATGTCCGTCAGACGATTTTTGAAAGTATAGAAAGAGAGAGGGGTTTACGGTGCGAAAAAGATGGGGAACGATGGTAGCTACTGCAATACTTCTTTTGTCAAGCGTTGCTGCGCCTGCATATGCGGTAACGAATCGGGACATTCAACAAAAGAAACAAGAAATTCAAAACGTACAACAAAAACAGTCTTCGATTGAAAGTAAACTACAACAGTCGCAACAAGAAATTGAGCGATTGAAAGCAGAACAAGAGCAATTAGATGCAGAAATTAAAAAGCTAGATTTAGCGGTGGAAGAAACGAGCGCGAACATTCGGACGAAACAGCAAAACATTGAAGAAACGAAACAACAAATTGTTGCGCTTCGAAAAGAAATTGAGGAAGTCACAGCGCGCATTGAACAGCGCAATGAATTGTTAAAAGAACGCGCTCGCTCACTGCAAGAAAGCGGCGGTGTCGTCAGCTATTTAGACGTATTGCTTGGTGCGAAAAGCTTTAGCGACTTTATTGACCGCATGAGTGCGGTGGCGACGATTTTTGAAGCGGATCGTCAAATCATTAAAGAACAAGAAGCGGATAAAGCGTTAAAAGAAGCGAAAGAGAAGGAATTAAGTGACAAATTAGTCAGCTTACAAGAACAACTGACTGATTTGCAAAAGTTGAAACAAACATTAAACGAACAAATTGCAGCGAAAGAAAAATTAATGGCACAGTTAAAAGAAGAGCAAAAACATGAAGAAGAAAAACAGCTCGCTTTAGAAGAAGAAAAAGAGTTGCTTGAAAAACAAGAAGCGGCGATGAAAAATCAACTACAAGAAATGATTCGTCGCCAAAAAGAACAGGAAGAAGCGCGCAAACGAGCATTATCAAGCCGCGGATCGTCATCAGAGAGCGGTGGCAGTTTGCCTCCTGTGTCGAACGGTGCGTTTATGCGTCCAGCGAACGGTCCAATTACATCGACATTTGGCCCGCGTTGGGGTGAATTCCACTACGGTGTAGACATTGGTAAGCGTGGTGCTAGCGTTCCTGTCGTGGCAGCTGCTGACGGGTATGTGTATCGCTCCTATTACTCCTCAAGCTATGGAAACGTTATTTTTATCATGCATTATATTAATGGACAAGTATATACGACCGTATATGCTCACTTAGAATCGCGTCTTGTCGGTGAAGGACAAAACGTCAGCAAAGGTCAAATGATCGGCTATATGGGCAACACAGGTCGTTCGTTTGGTGCGCACTTACATTTTGAGTTGCATCGTGGGCCTTGGAATGCATCAAAATCGAATGCGGTAAATCCAATGCAATACGTTCCGTTTTAAAGCACAGCTTGCCTGCTGTGCTTTTGCGTATTGGTTGAGAAAATGGTACGCTCGGTGTAAAATAAATACATCTTCATCAGTTATGAACAGTACAAGCTATTCATATAATGAAAACAAACAGGCATCGCACACGGTGTGATGCCTTTCATGTATCGAAGGGTGAGGAGGCAAAACATGAATAAAAAAACAATCGCAGCACTCATGGCTTTATCGATGTTGTTCGGATCTGGGGTGACGTATGTCGGGATGCAGTCGCTTTCTTCCGATACGTCAACGATGACGATCAACATCCCAACAACAACGGAGAAGCCATCGAACGAAGAACTACAAAAAATTGAACAAGCATACAGCATGATTAAACAAAAATACGTTCAAAACGTAGATGAAAAGCAGCTCATTGACGGTGCGATTCAAGGAATGATTGCGACGTTAAAAGACCCATACTCCGTTTATATGGATAAAGAAACAGCGGAGCGGTTTAACGAGTCGCTTGATTCTTCTTTCGAAGGAATTGGAGCGGAAGTGAGCATGGTCGACGGCAAAGTGACGATCGTTGCTCCATTTAAAGGATCGCCTGCGGAAAAAGCTGGGCTCCGTCCGAATGACCAAATTATTAAAGTGAATGGGGAAAGTTTAGAGGGGCTTGATTTGTATGAAGCTGTCTTAAAAATTCGCGGAAAAAAAGGGACGGTTGCTCGCTTGGAAATTATTCGCCCTGGTGTAAACGGTGTATTGACAATTGATGTCGTTCGTGACGAAATTCCGATCGAAACGGTATATGCATCAATGAAAGAAGTAAATGGCAAACAAATTGGCTACATTGAAATTACATCATTTGCAGAAAAAACAGCAGAAGATTTTAAAAAGAAGTTATCCGAGTTTGAGAAAAAAGGAATCGCAGGGCTCATTATCGACGTGCGCGGCAATCCGGGAGGGTATTTACAAAGCGTGGAAGATATTTTAAAAGATCTTGTTCCGAAAGATAAACCGTACGTGCAAATTGAAGAACGTGATGGCGATAAACAACGCTTCTTCTCCAATATAACGAAGAAAAAAGATTATCCAATTGTTGTGCTTATTGATAACGGAAGCGCCTCAGCATCAGAAATTTTAGCCGCAGCGTTAAAAGAAGCGGGTGGCTATCCGCTTGTCGGTGAAAAAACGTTTGGAAAAGGAACGGTTCAACAAGCGTTGCTGATGGATGATGGCAGCCATATTAAATTAACGTTATATAAATGGCTCACACCAAACGGAAATTGGATTCATCAGAAGGGCATTGAACCAGATGTGAAAGTGAAGCAGCCAGACTTTTTCTACGCTCATCCGCTTCAAATCGATAAGCCGTTGGCATATGACATGAACAACGAACAAGTGAAAAGTGCACAACAAATGTTAAAAGGTCTCGGTTTTGACCCAGGTCGCGAAGATGGCTACTTCAGCAAACAAACGGAGCAAGCCGTTCAATCGTTCCAAAAAGCGAATGGCTTACAAGTGACCGGAAAAATTGATAAGCAAACAGCGAATATGTTGCAAACAAAAGTGATGGAAGCTGTTCGCGACGAGCGATACGATGAACAATTGAAACGGGCATTGCAACTCATTGCGAAATAAAACATATCCCCCTGCCCATGTTGAAGGCAGGGGGAAACTATTATAAAAAGAAGCTAATAATGCCACGTCGTTTTTGTTTTGTTGGTTGCTCGATAGCTGGTTCGATTTGTTTTTGTTTTTCAAGTTGTGCGATGCGTTGTTCGAGCTGTTGCATATATTGAAGCATTTCTTCCATTTCTCGCCGATGTTGCAATAGTTGAAACGAGACGACGTCATCTGCTTTTTGTTCGATTTTCCGTTCCAGTTCGTGTAATCGTTGTTCTACTTCTTCCCAATCGACATGTTCCTTCTCTTCTTCCTCTATGCCGAGAAACTTATATTTTTCTAGTTGTTCGACCGCTTCGTTCGTAAACACATAATGTCCTGCCTCGTTTTTTTTGCATGGAATGTTATATTTTTTCACCCAACGTTGCACCGTTTTTGTTGATACGCCAAGCCGTTTAGCTACTGTACTCGTTTTTAGCTCCATCGTTCCACGCTCCTCCTCATCTTATATGAGAAAACAGTTAGACACTTCTTTTGAAATTCCTTTTACCTTGACAAAACTAGTGTTTATTCGGCAAAGAAAGTGAATTTTCGTCAACAATAAATGCTTGAAATTTGTTACAATACAAAATAGATGATCGGAAAAAATGGAGATGATGGAAATGGAATTATGGGGACTAGAATGGTTGAAAGCATTCGGAACGTTTTGGCTGCAACCGTTGTTATATTATGTAATCATATTTGCATTTTTTATTGGATGGCGTCGCGTGCAACGCGAGCGGCGCGATTTTCATACGCGCGTCTATCGTTCTTCTCGTGAGCTGCGTGCGATCGTTCGCTCACGCAGTTGGTTTGCCATTGTTTTTTCAATTGTAACCGTTGGCGTTGGACTTGTCATTCCGAATGATACGCTCGTTTTTTGGACGATTGTGACGATCGTATGCAGCTTTATGATGCAGCTCCGGCTTTTATCGGCTGCATATATCGGGAGCATCGTCATATTTACTATTAGTTTTTTGGCGCAAATGGAGTGGGCACAGCCGTTTTTTGTTCGTTTCTTCCCACACGTCGCACAAACGAGTGTAACCGCCTTAGCGCTTCTTATGGGGTTGCTTTTGTTTATCGAAATGTGGCTCGTTTACCGCGAAGGAGCAGAACTCAGCTCTCCGCAACTTGTGACGAGTAAGCGAGGGCTTACGATCGGTGAGCAAGTTGTTCAACGGCTTTGGATTGTTCCATTAATGATTCCTGTACCAGGAGATGGTGTGCAATCGTTTGCTGCTTGGTGGCCGATCATTGCAGGTGGTGACGCATATTCGTTTGTGCTAGTACCGTTTTTACTCGGTTTTTCTCAACGCGTACAAACAGGAATGCCTGTTCATTTGACGAAATGGACAGCAAGACGTATCGGTTGGCTCGCTACGGTTGTTAGTTTGCTAGCGATTGCTAGCTACTGGTGGGAGCCGCTAGCGATCGTTGTTGCAGTTGTCGCTATTTTATGGAGGGAATGGATTGCTTTATCAGCGAAATTGTATGAACAAAAGCGGCCTCCGTATTTTACAAAACGAACGAATGGGCTTGTTATTTTAGGCGTGTTGCCGGATACGCCAGCACATAAAATGGCGCTTTCGGTCGGAGAAGTAATTGTGAAGGTAAACGGTATACCGGTCGTGACGGAAGATGAATTTTACGCAGCATTGCAACATAATCGTGCATTTTGTAAGCTAGAAGTATTAAACGAGAGCGGAGAAGTTCGCTTTGCGCAATCGGCTTTATTTGAAGGCGAACATCACGAACTTGGACTGTTATTCGTAAGAGATGAGGGATAGTATGTGGTTTTTGTTAGCGTTAATTGTACCGGCGTTGCTAGTTATTTTATTTACGCGGGTGACGTATAACCATTATGTCGGAACGTTGCTTACTGTCGCGTTGCTCGTAGCATCGTATGTGAAAGGATATACAGATCAATTGTATGAAATTGTTGCTGATATAGCGTCGCTCATCGTCGGATTTTTGTATGCTAAACGCATGGTAGAAAAGCAAAAACAGTCGTAAACCTGTCCATATGGGCAGGTTTTTTCATAGAATATTTGTTCGTATTTTTCGCTTTTCGATTCGTGAATATGGTACAATGAAAATAGAAATGAAGTGGAGGGACGATTGTGGACACATTTCAATTAGTATCCGCTTATAAGCCGCAAGGTGATCAGCCGAAAGCGATTGCCGAACTCGTTGCAGGCATTCAACAAGGAAAAAAACATCAAACGTTGCTCGGAGCAACAGGAACAGGTAAAACGTTTACGATTTCTAATGTCATTCAACAAGTCAATAAACCAACGCTCGTCATCGCTCATAATAAAACGTTAGCGGGGCAGCTATATAGCGAGTTTAAACAATTTTTTCCTAACAATGCTGTTGAATACTTTGTCAGCTACTATGACTATTATCAGCCAGAAGCGTACGTGCCGCAAACGGATACGTACATTGAAAAAGATGCGAGCATTAACGATGAGATCGATAAATTGCGCCATTCCGCGACGTCTGCGTTATTTGAACGACGTGACGTGATTATTATTGCGAGCGTTTCATGTATTTACGGGTTAGGTTCGCCTGAAGAATATCGCGAACTTGTCGTTTCGCTTCGTGTCGGCATGGAAATCGAGCGGGATCATTTGCTTCGTCGCCTTGTCGACATCCAATATGAACGAAACGATATTGATTTTCGCCGCGGAACGTTTCGCGTGCGCGGAGATGTCGTTGAAATTTTCCCTGCGTCACGTGATGAGCATTGCATTCGCATTGAGTTTTTTGGTGACGAAATTGAACGCATTCGCGAAGTAGATGCATTGACGGGGCATGTGATGGCAGAGCGAGAACATGTGGCGATTTTCCCAGCATCGCACTTCGTCACGCGTGAAGAGAAAATGAAGCTAGCCATCGAAAATATTGAAAAGGAATTAGAAGAACGGCTTCGCGAGCTGCGTGAACAAGGAAAATTGTTGGAAGCGCAACGACTCGAACAGCGGACGCGCTACGATATTGAAATGATGAAAGAGATGGGTTTTTGTTCGGGCATCGAAAACTATTCGCGCCATTTAACGTTGCGTCCACCGGGTTCAACGCCTTATACGTTACTAGATTATTTTCCTGATGATTTTTTAATTGTCATCGACGAATCGCATGTGACGCTGCCGCAAATTCGCGGCATGTATAACGGGGATAAAGCGCGAAAAGAAGTGCTTGTTGAACACGGCTTCCGTTTGCCGTCGGCGCTCGATAACCGGCCATTGACGTTTGAAGAATTTGAACAAAAAGTCAATCAAGTCATTTACGTATCTGCGACGCCAGGTCCGTATGAGCTTGAACATTGTCCAGAAGTCGTCGAGCAAATTATTCGTCCGACAGGGTTGCTTGATCCAACGATCGACGTACGGCCAATTGCGGGACAAATTGACGATTTAGTCGATGAAATTCAAAAACGTATCACTCGTAAAGAACGAACGCTTGTGACGACGTTGACGAAAAAAATGGCGGAAGACTTAACCGATTACTTAAAAGATATTGGCATTCAAGTGGCATATTTGCATTCAGAAATTAAAACGCTTGAGCGAATTGAAATTATTCGTGATTTACGATTAGGAAAATATGATGTGCTCGTCGGCATTAACTTATTGCGAGAAGGACTTGATATTCCAGAAGTATCGCTTGTCGCCATTTTAGATGCGGATAAAGAAGGCTTTTTACGTTCTGAGCGTTCACTTATTCAAACGATTGGACGGGCGGCGCGCAACGCTAACGGTCACGTCATTATGTATGCCGATACGATCACAAAGTCGATGGAAATTGCGATCAATGAAACGAAGCGACGTCGCGCGATTCAAGAAGCGTATAATCGCGAGCATGGCATCGTACCGAAAACGATTCAAAAAGACATTCCAGATGTCATTCGTGCGACATTTGCTGCGGAAGAAAAAGAAACGTATGAAACGAAAGATGTTCGTCATTTATCAAAAGAAGAGCGTGTTGCGTTCATCGCCCAACTTGAACAAGAAATGAAAGAAGCTGCAAAAGCGCTTCATTTTGAACGTGCGGCAGAACTGCGCGATCTCATTTTAGAACTGAAAGCTGAGGTGTAGCGTATGGATCACATTATCGTCAAAGGAGCGCGTGCACACAATTTAAAAAATATTGATGTCGTCATTCCGCGCAACAAGCTCGTCGTGTTGACGGGATTGTCTGGATCAGGCAAATCATCGCTTGCATTTGATACGATTTATGCAGAAGGACAGCGGCGATATGTCGAATCGTTGTCGGCATACGCCCGTCAATTTTTAGGGCAAATGGATAAACCGGATGTCGATTCGATTGAAGGTTTGTCACCTGCCATTTCAATTGATCAAAAAACGACAAGCCGCAACCCACGATCAACAGTTGGAACAGTCACAGAAATTTACGATTACTTGCGCTTACTGTTTGCACGCATCGGTCGCCCTGTTTGTCCAACACACGGCATCGAAATTACGTCGCAAACAATTGAACAAATGGTTGACCGCCTGATGCAATATCCAGAGCGGACGAAAATGCAAATTTTAGCGCCCATCGTCTCTGGCCGAAAAGGGACACATGTAAAGACGTTAGAGGAGATTAAAAAACAAGGATATGTGCGCGTCCGAGTTGATGGGGAATTGCGCGATGTATCAGAAGACATCATACTTGAAAAAAATAAGAAGCATTCGATTGAAGTGGTCATCGACCGCATCATCATGAAAGAAGGTATTCAGTCGCGCCTGGCTGATTCGCTTGAAGCGGCGTTGAAGCTTGCGGACGGTAAAGTGCTCGTCGATGTCATCGGACAAGAAGAGTTGTTATTTAGTGAACATCACGCTTGTCCGCACTGCGGTTTTTCAATCGGTGAACTAGAGCCGCGTTTATTTTCGTTTAACAGCCCGTACGGTGCGTGTCCATCGTGCGACGGATTAGGAGCAAAACTGGAAGTCGATCTCGATTTAGTCATTCCAAATAAAGAGTTGACGCTTCGTGAGCATGCGCTCGCGCCATGGGAGCCGCAAAGCTCGCAATATTATCCACAACTGTTAGAGACGGTATGCCGTCATTACGGCATCGATATGGACGTGCCTGTGAAGCAATTGCCAAAACAACAGCTCGATCTTTTATTGTACGGATCAAATGGAGAAAAAATATATTTTCGCTATGAAAACGACTTCGGTCATGTGCGCGAAACGTATGTGGAATTTGAAGGTGTCGTGCGCAACGTTGAACGCCGCTATCGTGAAACGACGTCCGATTACGTGCGTGAACAAATGGAAAAATATATGACCGAACAGCCTTGTCCGACGTGTCATGGCAACCGATTGAAAAAAGAAAGTTTAGCGGTTTTCGTTGGCGGCAAACATATCGGTGAAGTGACGGCGATGTCGGTGAACGAAGCGCTGACGTTTTTTGAAACGCTTCAGCTAACGGAAAAAGAACAAAAAATCGCTCATCTCATTTTACGTGAAATTGTTGAGCGACTTGGCTTTTTAAAAAATGTTGGGCTCGATTATTTAACGTTAAACCGCGCGGCAGGGACATTGTCAGGCGGAGAAGCGCAACGTATTCGATTAGCGACGCAAATCGGATCGCGGTTAACAGGTGTATTATACGTGTTAGACGAACCGTCAATCGGACTTCATCAGCGTGATAACGATCGGTTAATTGCGACGTTACAAAACATGCGTGATTTAGGAAATACGCTCATTGTCGTCGAGCACGATGAAGATACGATGCTTGCGGCAGATTATTTAATTGACATCGGACCGGGAGCAGGGGCGCACGGCGGACAAGTAGTATCCGCAGGCACACCTGAACAAGTGATGAACGATCCACATTCATTAACCGGTCAATATTTATCAGGGAAAAAGTTTATTCCGCTCCCGATTGAACGAAGAACGCCAGATGGTCGTTGGCTTGAAGTCGTTGGAGCTCGGGAAAACAACTTAAAAAACGTCGATGTTCGCATTCCTCTCGGGTTGTTTGTTGCGGTGACGGGGGTATCCGGTTCGGGAAAAAGTACGCTCATTAATGAAATTTTGCATAAAGCGTTAGCGCAAAAGTTACATCATGCAAAAGTAAAACCGGGAGAGCATACGGACATTCGTGGCATTCACTATTTAGATAAAGTGATTGATATCGACCAGTCGCCAATCGGCCGAACACCGCGCTCCAATCCGGCGACATATACGGGCGTTTTTGATGATATTCGTGATCTATTCGCAACGACAAATGAAGCGAAAATGCGTGGATATCAAAAAGGACGGTTTAGTTTTAATGTGAAAGGCGGTCGCTGTGAAGCATGTCGTGGCGATGGGATTATTAAAATCGAAATGCACTTTTTGCCGGACGTATACGTGCCATGTGAAGTATGTCACGGTAAACGATATAATCGCGAAACGCTAGAGGTAAAATATAAAGATAAAAATATCGCTGAAGTGCTCGATATGACAGTAGAAGAAGCGCTGACGTTTTTTGAAAACATCCCGAAAATTAAACGGAAATTGCAAACGTTATACGATGTCGGCCTCGGTTATATGCAGCTCGGCCAACCGGCTACAACGCTTTCCGGGGGTGAAGCGCAGCGGGTGAAATTAGCGTCCGAATTGCATCGTCGTTCGACAGGAAGAACGTTATACATTTTAGATGAGCCGACAACAGGTTTGCATGTGGATGATATTGCCCGTTTATTACATGTTCTGCAACGGCTTGTCGAACAAGGAGATACGGTGCTTGTCATCGAGCATAACTTAGATGTTATTAAAACGGCAGACTATATTATTGATCTTGGACCAGAAGGCGGCGATGGGGGTGGACAAATCGTTGCGGTAGGTACGCCAGAAGAAGTAGCGCAAGTTGAGCGATCGTATACTGGGAAGTATTTGCAACCAATTTTGGCACGCGATCGCGAACGCATGCGTCAACGTATACCGAGCGTATAATGCGCTCGGCTTTTTTTATACGAAACTTTCCTTTCCGACAATCGTATGTATAAGTAAAGAAAAAAGGAGATGATGTGAATGGAAGGAAATAAATTGCTTGCGGCGTTATGTTATTTCAGCGTATTTTTTGCCCCGTTTTTATTTCCGATTATCGTTTATTTTGTCACGAAACATGAACGAGTGAAAGAACATGCGAAAAAATCGTTTTTATCTCATCTCATCCCTATTGCGATTGTCGTTACGACTGGTGGGTTGTTTATGTTGTTTGCCATCGCAGGAGTAGACGGATGGATCGGTCTTCCGTTTATCGGCATTGTGATCGGTGGCATTGTACATGTTGTCGTTATTGTTTGGAATATTATTAAAGGAATTCAAGTATTGCAAGAATCGGGAGGGATGTATGAATGAAAAAGCTTGTTAGGCTTCGTCATGATCGCATGATTGCAGGTGTGTTAAGCGGATTAGCCGCTTATATGAATATGGACGCTACGGTTGTACGTTTATTGTTTGTCGCGCTATTATTAATTACCGGCATTATGCCGTTTGCGCTTTTATACGCGCTTGCGGTATTTATTGTTCCGAGTGAGGAGAACGTCATATGAGATGGCTAGCACATATAGTGATTAACGCTGTTTTATTATTAGCGTTAGCTGGGTATTTTGATTCGATTTATTTATCAAGTGTTGGTGCCGCGCTCGTTGCAAGCGTTCTTTTGTCTTTTCTCAATACGTTCGTTCGCCCATTACTTATTTTACTGACGCTTCCTGTGACCGTATTGACGTTCGGGTTGTTTTTATTCATCATTAACGCAATGACGCTAGCAATGACAGCTTCGCTCATGGGCAGTTCGTTTGACATTGGCGGCTTTAGCAACGCGTTATTTGCGTCGCTTGCGATCTCACTTTTTCATTTACTCATTGAGTCAGTACGAAAAGAAAAGTAAAACGTTCCGCTTCGTGCGTGAGCGTTTTTATTTTGACGGGAAAGTGTTACAATGAGAAAAAAGGAGGGGGTTCATGTGCCAAAAGTACGGACAAAAGATTTAATTGATGAGTTTCAATTTGAACTTGTAAGCGGGGCAGAGGGGATTCATCGCCCGATTACAACGAGTGATTTATCCCGTCCGGGCATTGAAATGGCCGGTTATTTTGCATATTATCCTGCTGAGCGTATACAGTTGCTTGGTATGACTGAACTATCTTTTTTCGAACGATTAACGCCCGTAGAAAAACGGTTGCGTATGGAAAAGTTATGTACGGATATTACACCTGCGATTATCGTTTCACGTGGACTAGACGTACCAAAGGAGCTTATCGAAGCATCGGAAAAAAGGGAAGTGCCTGTCATGCGTTCAACGATGAAAACGACGCGATTGGCTAGCCGCCTGACAAACTATTTAGAAAGTAAACTCGCACCGACGACAGCTGTGCACGGCGTGCTCGTTGATGTGTACGGCGTTGGTGTACTTATTACAGGAAAAAGCGGGGTCGGAAAAAGCGAGACGGCGCTTGAGCTCGTGAAGCGCGGACATCGTCTCGTGGCAGATGATTGTGTCGAAATTCGCCAAGAGGATGAAAATTTGCTTATTGGTAGCGCACCGGAGCTCATTGAACATTTGCTTGAAATTCGTGGGCTCGGCATTATTAACGTTATGACGTTATTTGGGGCAGGGTCGGTGCGTCCACATAAGCGTATTTCGCTTGTCATTGATTTAGAGTTATGGGATCCAAACAAACAGTACGATCGTCTCGGTTTGGAAGAAGAAAAGGTAAAAATTATTGATACGGAAGTGACGAAATTGACGATTCCTGTTCGTCCAGGGCGAAATTTAGCGGTCATTATCGAAGTCGCAGCGATGAATTTCCGCTTAAAGCGCATGGGTGTCAATGCAGCGGAAGAATTTTCTGCGCGGTTGGCGGATGCGATTGGCGATGCGGAGCACGATTATGAATGAGAGGATGAGTGTTGATGTTGTTGCATATTCAACCGCTTGATCGCGTTTTTCTTCAACTCGGACCAATTACAATTTATTGGTACGGTGTCATTATTGCGACAGGCGTCTTGCTTGGTCTTTGGCTCGCGACACGAGAAAGCGAGCGGTTAGGGATACGAAAAGAAACATTTGTTGATCTTGTGTTAATTGCTGTGCCGATTGCGATTGTATGTGCACGGGCGTATTACGTTATTTTTCAATGGGACTATTATTCGCAACATATAAGCGAAATTCCACAAATTTGGCATGGTGGATTGGCAATTCATGGTGGTTTAATTGGTGCTATTGTGACAGGTATCATTTTCGCGAAAAAACGCCAACTGTCGTTTTGGAAACTAGCGGATATTGCGGCACCGAGTATTATTTTAGGGCAAGCGATAGGTCGTTGGGGCAATTTTATGAACCAAGAAGCGCACGGCGGACCTGTATCGCGTGCGTTTTTAGAAAGCTTACATTTGCCAGATTGGATTATTAATCAAATGTACATACAAGGGCAATATTACCATCCGACGTTTTTATACGAATCGTTATGGAATGTGCTTGGGTTTCTCGTTTTGCTTGCGTTGCGGAGAAGAAATTTGCGACGAGGGGAATTATTTTTCACGTACGTGATTTGGTATTCGATTGGGCGCTTTTTCATTGAAGGATTGCGAACAGATAGTTTAATGTTAACAGAAACGATTCGCATGGCGCAGTTTATCTCGGCTTTGCTTATCGTGTTTGCGGTCATGATGATTGTTTTGCGTCGCATGCGCGGTTTAGCGAATGAGCGGTATAACGATTAAACGAAGGGGGAGAGCGAGATGCTCCAAAGGGGTTTGTTTGTTGGGTTAAAAACGACATGGACGCTCGGAAAAGTGATTTTTCCGATTACGGTTATTGTGACGCTTTTACAATACTCCCCCGTTTTGCCGTGGGTGACAAATGTGTTAACGCCGATGATGCGTTGGATCGGTTTGCCGGGCGATGCTGCGGTCGTTTTAGTGCTCGGCAATTTTTTAAATTTATACGCAGGCATTGGTGCGATGTTAACGATGGATTTGACGGTGAAAGAAGTGTTTATTTTAGCGGTCATGTTGTCGTTTTCGCACAATATGCTCGTTGAGTCGGCTGTTGCCGCCCAAGTAGGCGTTCGTGTATGGTGGACGGTTGCTGTGCGCGTCGGTTTAGCGTTTACGTCCGCTTGGCTTATTCATGTGTTATGGGATGGCGGAGAACAAATGGCGAAGTACGGCTTTATGCCGCAATCTTCGACAACGCCGCATACGTGGGGAGAAATCGTTTGGACAGGGATCGAAAAGGCGATATATGGTATTGGGCAGTTAGCGCTCATTATTATTCCGCTTATGATTGCGATTCAAGTGTTAAAAGAATTAAAGTGGCTAGATACGTTTTCTACATGGTTGTCTCCATTTACACGAATGCTTGGCATTCGCGAAAACGCGTCGCTTACGATGGCAGCAGGCTTATTGTTCGGTCTTGCTTACGGGGCTGGTGTTATGATTCAAGCGGTGAAAGAAGACGGGGTATCTAAAAAAGATTTAACGTTGACGTTTTTATTTTTAGTGGCGTGCCATGCGGTAGTAGAAGATACGTTATTGTTCGTGCCGCTTGGAATTCCTGTATGGCCGCTTTTAGTCATTCGGCTAACAACGGCAATTTTGCTTACAGCTACGTTAAGTTTTATTTGGAATCGAATGGAACAACGAAAAAGAAAGGAAGCGACGTATGAATATTAACACGATTTTATTTGACTTAGACGGAACGCTCATTAATACGAACGATTTAATTATTGAATCATTTTTGCATACGCTCAATCATTATTATCCAAATCAATATACGCGCGAAGATGTGCTCGCCTTTATTGGCCCGCCATTGCGTGATACGTTTGAAGCGATTGATCCAGAGCGCGTTGATGAAATGATTGAAACGTATCGGGCGTTTAATCATGCACATCACGATGCGTTAGTGAAAGAATACGAAACGGTATATGATACTGTACAAACGCTACATGAAAAAGGTTTTAAACTTGGCATTGTCACAACAAAAATTCGCCATACGGTCAATATGGGATTGAAGTTAACAAAGTTAGACTCGTTTTTCGAATGTGTGATTACGCTTGATGACGTCGAGCATGCAAAACCGCATCCGGAGCCGATTGAAAAGGCGCTCGCTTGTTTACAGGCAAAACCGGAAGAAACGTTAATGGTCGGCGATAACCACCATGACATTTTAGCAGGAAAGCATGCGGGAACGAAAACGGCGGGAGTTGCTTGGACGATCAAAGGGCGCGAACATTTAGCTACATACGAACCAGACTTTATGCTTGAAAAAATGAGCGATTTATTAAGCATTTTAGGGGTGACATCGCGTTGAGAAAAACCGAACGCTATGTTGTAACCGGAACGAACTCTTTGTGGCAACTATATCGAACCGTTTCGTTTTGGAAAGTATTGAAAAATGTCATCGTCATTTTGATCGGGCGCTATACTCCCTTTTTTCCGTTGAAAAACTGGCTATATCGCACGTTTTTACGGATGGACATTGGTCAGCATACAGCACTTGCGTTTATGGTGATGCCAGATATTTTGTTTCCGGAAAAAATTCACATCGGTAACAACACGATTATTGGCTACAATACGACCATTTTAGCACATGAATATTTAGTGAACGAATATCGGCTTGGGGATGTCATTATTGGAAACGACGTTATGATTGGAGCCAATTCAACGATTTTGCCGGGGGTGACGATCGGGGATCGTGCTGTTGTTTCCGCAGGTACGCTCGTGCATCGTGATGTACCAGCTGGTGCATTTGTCGGCGGCAATCCGATGCAAATCATTCGTCTTAGCGAACGCTAAGGCGTTTTTTTTATGAATAAAAAGGAATGAAGTCGAAAAAAATCGAATGAGTTTGTAGTTGACGAAATGAAAAATGGGGAGTAAACTACAAATAACAAACTTTACTTTGCTAATATATTAGCGAACTAAAGTAAAAGAAGGACGGGACAAAAATGAGAGTATTTATGTTTGAGAAACCGCTTGGCATGCGAGATACGTTGCCAGATGTATACAAAACAAAACGAGCGTTGCGGGAAGCGATGATGGCAGAAATGGAAATGTGGGGGTATTCGTTTATTGAAACGCCGACGTTAGAATATGACGAAACGGTTGGAGCTGCTTCTGCCATTTTAGATCAGCAATTATTTAAATTGCTTGATCGGGAAGGACATACGCTCGTGTTGCGCCCAGATATGACCGCGCCCATTGCGCGTTTAGCGGCATCGAAATTATATAAAGAAGGGTGTCCGCTTCGTTTAGCGTATGCAGCAAATGTGTTTCGTGCTCAGCAGCGTGAAGGCGGGAGACCGGCAGAGTTTGAGCAAGTGGGAGTGGAATATATTGGTGATGGTACGATGTATGCTGATGCAGAAGTGATCAGTTTAATGATTTTTGCTTTAAAGCGAGCAGGATTGCGCGACTTTACGGTGACAATCGGACATATTGGTTATGTGGATGCGTTGTTTTTTGATATTTTGCGCCACGAACAACGAGTAGAAACGTTGCGTCGCTTTTTATATGAAAAAAATTATGTTGGTTATCGCGAACACGTCAAATCGTTGCCGCTTTCCTCGATTGATCGTGATCGCCTTTTACGACTCTTAACGCTAAGAGGAGGAGAGGAAGTCGTTGCGGAAGCAAAAGCATTCGCAACAACAGAGGAGGAGCGACGGGCAGTCGAGGAACTAGAGCAATTATGGATGCATGTAAAACAATATGGCGTCACCGACATGGTGAAATTAGACATGAGCTTAGTGAGCCATATGAGTTACTATACTGGCGTTCTTTTTGAAGTGTACGCAAAAAACATTGGGTTTTTACTCGGAAATGGCGGTCGATATGATGAATTGTTAGGAAAATTCCATCGTCCATCGCCTGCGACAGGGTTTAGCGTCCGTTTAGATCGTTTAATGGAGGCGATTGGTGAGCAACACCGTAGAGAAAAGACGACGTGCATTATTTTTAGTCAAGAACGTTTTGCGGAGGCGTATGCGAAAGCTGCGGAAATGAGAAAAAAAGGGGAAAAAGTTGTATTGCAACACGTTGCTGGTGTAGGAGATATGGATCAATTTACTGCATCATTTGACGATGTAGAGTACGTATTAGGGAAACGCGGAAAGGATGAACAATCATGCTGACGGTTGCGATGCCAAAAGGTCGTATTTTTTCAGAGGCGCTTGCTTTGTTAAAACAAGCAGGTTATGACATTCCCGATGATTTGGAACATTCTCGAAAACTAATGATTGACGTGCCAAGTGAGCAACTGCGTTTCATTTTGGCGAAGCCGATGGATGTTGTCACATATGTTGAACATGGAGTTGCTGATGTTGGCATTGCCGGTAAAGATGTGCTCCTTGAAGAAGAGCGCGATGTGTATGAAATGTTAGATTTGCGCATTAGCCCTTGCTATTTGGCGGTGGCAGGACTTCCGAATACGCACGTTCATCCGATTGCGCCAAGGGTGGCGACAAAATATCCAAATATTGCATCGACCTATTTTCGCGAACAAGGGGAGCAAGTAGAAATTATTAAACTAAATGGGTCTGTTGAATTAGCACCGCTTATCGGTTTAGCGGAACGAATTGTCGACATTGTTTCGACAGGGCGAACGTTAAAAGAAAATGGGCTTGTTGAGCTCGAACGAATTGTTGATGTGACATCGCGTTTTATTGTCAATCCAGTGAGTTATCGCATGCAAGATCGGGCGATTGAACGAATGGTTGATCGTTTAACGTACGCGATCGAGAAAGTGGGGGAAAATGATGAAAATTGAACGTGTACAAGGAGTTGTATCGCTTCGACGGACGATTGAAAATGGGACGGAAGAGCAACGACAAGCGGTAAAGCGAATCATTGATGACGTACGCAACAATGGGGATGCGGCGTTAAAAAAGTATACGGAAATGTTTGGCGGCATTTCACCTCATACGCTTGCTGTTACACAAGAAGAAATTGAAGAGGCGTATTGGCTTGTGGATGAAAACATCGTTCAAATTATTCGCGAGGCGGCACAAAACATTCGCGAATATCACGAACGTCAACGTGAGACATCATGGTTTATGACGCGTGACGATGGAACGATTCTCGGACAAAAAGTTACCCCGCTTGATGCAGTCGGGTTGTATGTGCCGGGTGGGACAGCGGCTTATCCGTCTTCGGTGCTTATGAATGTCATCCCTGCACAAGTGGCTGGAGTGAAACGCATCGTCATCGTTTCTCCACCAAATGAACGAGGCACGTTGCCAGCGGCGGTGCTTGTTGCGGCGTGTGAACTCGGTGTGCAAGAAATATATAAAGTAGGCGGTGCTCAAGCGATCGCTGCATTAGCATACGGTACGGAAACGATCGAGCCGGTCGATAAAATTTTTGGGCCTGGAAACATTTACGTCGCACTTGCCAAAAGGGAAGTGTTCGGTCAAGTCGATATTGATATGATTGCGGGACCGAGTGAAATTGTCGTGCTCGCTGATGAAACAGCCAAACCGAACGAAATTGCCGCCGATTTATTATCGCAAGCAGAACATGATGAGCGGGCGGTAAGTATATTGGTGACACCGTCTTTACAACTCGCTTTAAAAGTAGAGGAAGAGGTGGAAAAACAGCTTGTTACCCTTCCAAGAAAAGAAATTGCCCAAAAAGCGATCAATGAATATGGCGCCATTTACGTAACTGATACGATGAAACAGGCGATTGATGTCGTGAACGAATTAGCGCCTGAACATTTAGAAGTGATGACGGCAGAGCCGTTTGAAATATTAGGTGACATTCGACATGCAGGAGCGATCTTTTTAGGCCCGTACAGTTCTGAACCGGTAGGAGATTATTTTGCAGGAACGAATCATGTGTTGCCGACAAATGGGACCGCTCGTTTTTCGTCTGGGCTAACAGTTGAGGCATTTATGAAAAAATCAAGCATCATTTTTTATAGCGAGCAAGCTTGGCAACAACATGCGACAAAAATTGCGGCGTTTGCACGACTAGAAGGGCTTGAAGCACATGCACGAGCAGTAGAGGAACGGTTAAAAAGGGGAGGAAAATAATGCGAACAGCAACCATTCAACGAGCGACAAGTGAAACACAAATTGAGCTTACGTTTGCGGTGGACGGAGAAGGAAAAGCGGAGTTGGAAACAGGTGTGCCGTTTTTAACACATATGCTTGATTTATTCACCAAGCATGGGCATTTTAATTTGTCCGTTCACGCCAAAGGGGATACACATATTGACGACCATCATACGACAGAAGATATCGGCATTTGTTTAGGACAAGCAATTCGCCAAGCACTTGGTGATAAAAAAGGAATTAGACGATACGGAAATGCGTTCGTTCCGATGGATGATGCGCTTGCGCAAGTCGTCATCGATGTGAGCAATCGCCCGCATCTTGAGTTTCGTGGGGAGTTTCCGAGCCAAAAAGTAGGGACGTTTGATGTCGAGCTCGTACATGAATTTTTATGGAAATTAGCATTAGAAGCGCGAATGAATGTGCATGTCATCGTTCATTATGGGCGCAATACACATCATATGATTGAGGCGGTGTTTAAAGCACTTGCGCGTGCACTTGATGAGGCAACAATGATCGATCCACGCGTCAAATCTGTACCGTCAACGAAGGGAATGTTGTAAATGATCGGCATTATTGATTATGGCATGGGCAATTTATATAGCGTCAGCAAAGCGTTAGAACGGTTAAACGTCCCGTATATTGTTGAAAGCGATCAAAACAAGTTGAGTCAAGCAGATGGTTTCATTTTGCCTGGTGTTGGTTCATTTAAAGATGCGATGCACATGTTAACGGAAACGAAGCTGGACTCGTTTATCCACGAACAAGTTGCAGCAGGAAAGCCGCTTCTTGGCATTTGTTTAGGCATGCAGTTGTTGTTTGAAGAAAGCGAAGAAAACGGTTTGACGGCTGGGCTAAAGTTGCTCCCGGGTCGTGTCGTTCGCTTTACGGGCATGACAAAAGAAGGAAAACGATATAAAGTGCCGCATATGGGATGGAACGAGCTTGCTTTCCATCAATCGTCTCCGCTTTTTGATGGCGTTGAACGAGGGCATGTATATTTTGTTCACTCGTATTATGTACAAACAGATGATCGAACCGTTTTGCTAGCAAGTGCGCAATATGATGTAGAAGTTCCTGCGGTCGTTGGACGCGGGAAGATATTCGGGACACAATTTCATCCGGAGAAAAGTGGGGCACTCGGCATACGTCTATTGCAAAATTATGCAAGGCTTGTAGAAAGGGAGAGAAACTAATGTTTACGATTTATCCAGCCATCGACATGCGTGACGGAAAATGTGTTCGTCTCGTGCAAGGAGACTATAACAAAGAAACGGTATATGGACATTCGCCAGTCGAAATGGCGCGTTCGTTTGTCTCACAAGGGGCGACATGGATTCATATGGTCGATTTAGACGGGGCGAAAGAAGGAAGACGGGTGAATGATGCATTCGTCGTCGAAGTGGCACAAACGCTTGCGGTGAACGTTCAAATTGGCGGTGGTATTCGTACAGAAGAAGACGTGGCATATTACTTAGAACAAGGTGTATCGCGCGTCATTTTAGGAAGTGCTGCGATTTCGAATCCTTCGTTTGTGAAAGCGATGCTTCGCGCGTATGGTGAACGCATTGTCATCGGTATTGATGCAAAAAACGGATTTGTTGCGACAGAAGGATGGACACATACGTCGACGATCGAAGCGGTTGAACTCGGGAGACAGCTTGCGGACGCTGGAGCAGAAACGTTTATTTTTACCGATATTGCGACAGACGGGATGTTATCCGGTCCAAATATTGAGGCGGTTGTTCGCCTAGCTCAGGCGACGAACAAACGTGTTATTGCTTCTGGCGGCATTCGCTCGCTCGATGATTTACACGCCTTAAAGCAATTCGAAAATGAAGGAGTGGCTGGAGCGATTGTTGGTAAAGCGTTATATACAGGGCAGTTTACTGTTGCTGAAGCGTTAAAGGCGGTGGAACAATGATTACAAAACGCATTATTCCTTGTTTAGACGTGAAAGATGGTCGTGTTGTCAAGGGGGTGCAATTTGTTTCGTTGCGCGATGCGGGTGATCCGGTTGAGCTCGCGCGTGCATATGATGAACAAGGAGCTGACGAGCTTGTTTTTTTAGATATTTCAGCGTCACATGAAGGACGAAAAACAATGGTACACGTCGTTCAGCGTGTCGCTGCACAGCTGGCCATTCCGTTTACGGTCGGGGGCGGAATTAGCACATTAGAAGATATGAAAACGATTTTGCGTGCGGGAGCGGACAAAGTGTCGGTTAATACGGCTGCGTTATTACGCCCAGAGTTGATTACAGAAGGAGCGAATTTTTTTGGTTCGCAATGTATCGTCGTGGCGATTGATGCTAAATATGATGAAACGATGCAATCGTGGCGCGTGTATACGCATGGCGGTCGCCGTCCAACGAATTGGGAAGTTGTTGCATGGGCGAAAGAGGCTGTCAAACGTGGAGCAGGAGAAATTTTATTAACGAGCATGGATCGTGACGGTGGAAAAGACGGTTTTGATTTGGCGTTGACGAAACGAGTAAGTGAAGCTGTTTCTGTTCCTGTTATTGCATCAGGAGGGGCTGGGTGCGCCCAACATTTTGTTGATGTGTTTCAAACCGCTCAAGCAGATGCCGCATTAGCCGCCTCGATTTTTCATTATAAAGAAACGTCCGTCCAGCAAGTGAAACAGTACGTGCGTGAACAGGGGGTAAACGTCCGATGAATATTCAATTTAATGAACAAGGACTTGTGCCGGCGATCGTCCAAGATGCACACAGTAAAGAAGTGTTGACGTTAGCGTATATGAACGAGCAATCGTTGCAAAAGACGTTAGAAACGAAAGAAACATGGTTTTATAGCCGCTCGCGGCAACAGTTATGGCATAAAGGAGAAACGTCCGGAAACGTACAAAAAGTTGTTGATATTCGTTATGACTGTGATGCGGATGCCCTTCTTATACTCGTTGAGCCGAAAGGACCGGCATGCCACACAGGGGAATACTCTTGTTTTCATCATCGGTTAAACGATGAAAAGCCAGTTGCTACGCCGAATCGTTTCGCGATTTTAAACGTGTTAGAGTCGCTTATTGCGGAACGTGAGGCAAAACGTCCTGAAGGGTCGTATACAACATATTTATTTGAAAAGGGAATTGATAAGATCGCAAAAAAAGTTGGGGAGGAAGCGGCAGAAGTCATTATTGCAGCTAAAAACCGCTCAAAAGAAGAACTACGATGGGAAGCGGCAGATTTATTATATCATTTACTCGTTTTGTTGCGTGAACAGCGTGTGTCGCTCGATGATGTGCTTTCCGTATTAGCGGAGCGTCATCGGTAACGCTTTTTTCTCCATCCATGTTGTTCTGAAGCGAAAATGTGGTATACTTTCTTTCGGTGAAAGAAATCAACATGGAGGGTTCGATGAAAAAACATTTGCAAAAACGTGTCGGGAAAGTCATTCCGTTTATTCAAGACGGTACGTACTTTTTTAATAAAGGTGTCACATATTATCGTCGTCGCGATTTACGTAAAGCGAAAGCGTATTTGCAACGGGCGGTGCAACTGGAGCCAGAACAAAGCACATTTGCGTGCCAATTGGCGATTGTATTGTCAGAATTGGGGGAATATGCGCAATCGAACGAATGGTTATTACGCATTATTGAACAAGACGACGATTTAGCGGAATGTTTTTACTTTTTAGCGAACAACTATGCTCATTTAGGGTTGTTTGGTGAGGCGACGAAATATGCGGAGCAGTATATGGAACGCGAACCGGATGGAGAGTTTGCGGAGTATACGCTCGATTTATTAGATATTTTAACGATTGAACAAGATGACGAGTGGCTGAATTATGATGATATGTTAATGAAGCAAGAACAGGCTCGTACGCTGCTTGAAAAAGGCGAGTTTCAAGAAGCGATTGTTTTGTTTGAAGAAATGATTAAAGAGCATCCAGAACATTGGGCGGCTTACAACAATTTAGCGCTCGCTTATTTTTATCAAGGGAATGTCGGGAAAGCGAAACAAACGATCGAATACATTTTAAAGCAAAATCCAGGTAATTTACATGCTCTTTGCAATGATGCGGTGTTTTCGTATTATTTACAAGAACAAGAGCGACTATTTTCACTTATTCAGTCGTTACAACGCGTACATCCGATTTCATTTGAGCATCGCTATAAGCTTGGGGTGACGTTTGCAATTGTCGGACGCTATGATTTAGCGTTTCAATGGTTGCGACAGTTACAACGCCGCGGTTTTGAAGGGGATGCACCGTTTTATTATTGGTACGCATATGCTGCATATCATATGGGATATCGCATGCTAGCGGAGTCGATGTGGAAAAAGTTCATTGCGCTTCACCCAGATAAAAAAGGAAGCGAGCCGTGGCGTTATCGTGAACAGACGATTGAACACATTCAGTCATTATTTGCAAAACAAGATATTGCTTCTTCATTGTATGCGTTATATTTAATAGGCAAATCGTTTATAGCAAGCGATTGTCCGTTTCCAAAACAATCATGGTCTCATCCGTTTTTGCAGGAATGGAGCGACTACGTATACGGATATGAACATGAACCATCCGCGCATGTTGTCGATGCGCATCGCATCGTGACGTTGCTTATTCAACATAACGGGTTTGAATACGAGCCTTTATATATTGCTTGGTTTTCTTTTTTTATCGAGGCAATAAAGGAAATCGATTCGTTTTCTAATCACGAAGGATGGGCAGCGGCGTTTGAATATATGTTTCGTAAACGTCGTGGTGAGCGTGTGACACAGCGAATGCTTGCAGAACGTTATGGGGTGTCAGTAGCAACGATCGGAAAGTATGTGAAAGTTATGAAACAGAAGTGGCACGAATGAGCAAGTTAATAGACCCTTTTGTTTTGTTGTATTACGATAGAAATATGGAAACGATAAAATGGAGAGTCATGCATAAAGAAAGGGTGGAAGAAACGTGTCACAAGAAAATATTTATGACGTCATTATTATTGGCGCAGGTCCAGCAGGGATGACGGCAGCGGTGTACACATCGCGAGCGAACTTATCGACGCTTATGCTTGAACGCGGGGTTCCTGGCGGTCAAATGGCAAATACAGAGGAAGTAGAGAACTATCCAGGGTATGAACATATTCTTGGGCCAGAGCTCGCGACGAAGATGTTTGAACATGCGAAAAAATTTGGTGCTGAATATGCGTACGGTGATGTAAAAGAAGTGATTGACGGCGAGGCGTATAAGACGGTTGTCACAAGCAATCAACAATACAAAGCTCGTGCCGTTATTATTGCGACAGGTGCAGAGTATAAAAAGCTTGGCGTTCCTGGTGAAAAAGAATTGGGGGGACGCGGCGTTTCGTATTGTGCGGTATGTGACGGAGCGTTTTTTAAAGGCAAAGAGCTTGTCGTTGTCGGTGGAGGGGATTCAGCCGTTGAAGAAGGTGTGTATTTAACACGTTTTGCAAGTAAAGTGACGATCGTTCACCGTCGCGACCAGTTGCGTGCGCAAAAAATTTTACAGCAACGAGCGTTTGCGAATGAGAAGGTTGATTTTATTTGGAATCATACAGTCAAGCAAATTAACGAAAAAGATGGTCGTGTCGGCAGCGTGACGCTCGTTCATACACAAACAGGGGAAGAGCGTGAGTTCCCGTGTGATGGCGTGTTTATTTACATCGGTATGGTGCCGCTAACAAAGCCGTTTGCTTCACTTGGCATTACGAACGAAAACGGCTATATTGAAACGAACGAATTAATGGAAACGAAAGTGCCTGGCATTTTTGCAGCAGGGGATGTGCGTGAAAAGTCGCTTCGTCAAATTGTTACCGCAACAGGTGACGGAAGTATTGCGGCACAAAGCGCCCAACATTACGTAGAAGAATTAAAGGAAAAGCTTAACATTCAGTAATGAAAACGTAATGTGGCTTTAATTGAACTGTAACACGCTTGAAACAATAAAAGAGTATGATAAAAGTAAGTAATTGACCCCCTTTTTATATATACTTGTTGGCACGGGCTTTCGTCCCGTGCTTTCTTTTTGTTACGGTTATGAAAACGTTTTAAAATTTATACTTTGTGACCGTTTGTAAGAAATAGTATAATGAAAAAAAACATAGTCAGTATTGAGGTGAACGGACGTTGCAACGAGTGACGAACTGTGTATTAGTGAAAGACGGACACGTTCTTTTGTTAAAGAAACCTCGGCGCGGTTGGTGGGTAGCGCCGGGAGGGAAAATGGAACAAGGAGAATCAGTACGGGAAGCTTGTGTGCGAGAATATCGTGAAGAAACAGGTATTTATTTGAAAAACCCCAAATTAAAAGGGGTATTTACGTTTGTCATGAAGCGAGGAGAAGAAGTCGTTTCTGAATGGATGATGTTTACGTTTTTTGCGGAACATTTTGATGGCGAAAACGTAGTACAATGTGAAGAAGGGGAGCTCGCTTGGCATCCAATTGAACAGATTCCAACGTTGTCGATGGCGCCGGGCGATTATCATATTATTGATTATGTCATTAAAGGAACGGGAATGATGTACGGCACGTTTACGTATACAGAGGAATTTGAATTGTTATCGTACCGACTAGATCCGAGTTGAAGAAAGGGGCTTTTGACTGTTCATGATAAATGTATAAATATTTATAAAAATTTTATAAAAATCTGATGATCATTTTATGTGAAAAAAGTCAAAAAGGGGCTGGGAGAAGATGATTCGCACGTACAAA
>NZ_MQAD01000009.1:0-26053 GCF_001996285.1 Anoxybacillus kestanbolensis
TTTCTTTGGCGCTCCGAAGTCAAGTTTCTTGATGTTTTCCGTTTTTCTGTAACGGTATTCACCTCCCTCTGTTTCAACTTTATTCTTTTCGTACTTCCGCAATAGTCCTCGCCTTTTGCTTATTGTTGGGCAGAAGCATGACTTTGTACGTGCGAATCATCTTCTCCCAGCCCCTTTTTGACTTTTTTCACATAAAATGATCATCAGATTTTTATAAATATTTATACATTTATTATTAACAGTCAAAACCCTCTTTTCTTCGCTGAATCTCTTTCTATTAACTTTGGAGCAAGCCGAAACATTTGTGGCGAAGTCTCGCCATTCATTTGCATAAACAGACGTTCTGCCGCCTTTTTTCCCATCTCAAACGTCGGTTGGGCAATCGTTGTTAATGAAGGGGTGTAAACAGATGCGAATGGAACGTCGTCAATACTAATGAGTGCCACATCATTAGGGATAGAAAGTTGATGTTTTTTGACAAACGTCAATACTTCCATTAACGTTAAATCATTAATCGCAAATATCGCTTCAGGCAGTTTATTTTGATGAAGAAGCCCGTCTAATCGCTCCGAAATATGATTCACTCGTTCAGCGATGATCCATTCTTTTTCGACAGGAAGACGAGCCTCGCATAATGCACGCTGAAATGCTGCGATCCGTTCCATTCGCGGAACGACATGAGGCGCAAACGGCGGTGCGACAAGCCCAATATGTTTATATCCTTGATCAACGAGGTGGCGTACAGCTAACTGCACAGCTCGTTCATTATCTAATAAAACCGCATCTGCGTCGATTCCCTCAACGGTTCGGTCAACAAATACGAGCGGGAGACGCGCTTCAATCATTTTTTTATACAAATCTACGTTTTTTCCTGTTGGGAAAATGATAAAACCATCCACTTGCTTCGCCCATAGCATATCAATATATTGCCTTTCTTTTTCAGGATCATCATCTGTATTGCAGACGATGACATGAAAGCCATGTTGTTGGCACATATCTTCAATCGCTCGCAACACTTGCGTCGTCAACATATGTAAAATGTTAAAAACGATAACGCCGATCGTCGCTGTTGATTTTTGCTTTAAACTGCGAGCAATGACATTCGGGCGATACTGTAACTGCTCAATCGCCTCTGCAATGCGCTTTTTCGTTTCCTCACTCATATATTCATATCTTTTGTTTAAATATTGCGACACTGTACTTTTTGAAACATTTGCTAGTTTCGCTACATCAGCCATCGTAACTTTTCGCAATGCATTCTTTCTCCTTTACTAAATCGATTTAGTTCATAAACCGGTTTAGTAGTATTATACACGAAAATGAAAGCGTTTTACAATTATTTTTTACATTCGTTTGCCCCTTTTACATTTCCCGAGTGTAATGATGTGAATCTTCAATCGATTGAATGGGATCACAAAGATGGAAAAACACATACGAAAACATTTCAAAGCTTGAAAACATAAAAAGCTAGCATGTGATGCGCTAGCTTTTTACGCCGATGTTTTTGTCGGGAAACGACCGTTTTTTTCATCTGTTTGTACATACGTTTTTTGAACATATGGAGACGTCATGAGCGAAATCATCGCTCCGTAATCAACCGCAAAGCGAAGATGGTCGCCGACTTGAATGTCGGTACGTGTGGCATCAATAATCATATGATCGCTGCTTGAACCGATGATATCAACGGACGCAAGCGGCGTTAATCCGTTCACGTTTACATCTTGGCGACCGATGCCAACGATGGCGCGTTTCATCATGCCGCGCTCTGGAAACGTCGGTGCTTCGCCAAATGCATTGCGGCTTTGTACACCGTACGGAACAGACGGTTTCGTTTTTACTTCAATGACTTCTGCCACGAGGCAAAACGCATCTTGATATAGGCCGGGGATGGCTGCGCCACGAATCGTTTCACGTCCTAAAAAAATGGCTTCACCTAATCGTAAATGGTTAATGCAACCGACGTCTTTCGTTTGTTTTAACCAATAATAGTTCGCGGAATTGCCACCGGATACGTACGGTAAAAATAACGCATACTCTTTTTGAATATGTTTCGCAAGTGACGAAAGCTCACGCATTTTTTGCTCTGTCGGAATAATGCCGCCAAAGCAAGCAAAATTCGCCCCAATCCCAGCAAGTTGAATGTTCGGCAACTGACGTACTTGTTCAATAAACGCCGGCACATCTTCAGGCATAACCCCTTCGCGCAAGTCGCCCATTTCAACCATGACGATAATCGCATGCGTTTTATTTTGCTTTACCGCTTCTGCTGAAATGGCACGCACGACGTCGATTTCCGATTGTGCGCTCACATCGACATGTCGAACGACTTCGCTTACTTCGCTTAACGCAGGCGTGCGAATAAGCATATATGTGGCTGGAATGTGCGCTAATTTTAATTTTGCGATGCGCTCAATTTTTGTGTCTGCTAAGCTTGTCACACCACTATCGACAAGGGTGCGGGCAATTTCCACATCTCCGTTTACCCCTTTGACGACAGCGGTCATTTGAATTCCTTTTTCTTCGCACCATTTTTTCAACGTTTTAGCATTATGACGAATTTTCCGCAAGTCAATTTCGACTCTCGGCGTCATGATACGGCCACCTCATGTTTTTGTAGAGATGGGAAATAGTCAATGAGACGATCAACGACTTTGTCGGATCCGTATTTTAATACATCAGTCACAGGCATACGGAATTTTCGTTCGTACTCATCAATTGTTCGTTTTAATTCGTCATCCGTCATGCCTTCATGGTTTAACGTAATCGCAACAACTTTTGTTTTTCCGAAATGTTCAATTAACGCAATTTCACTTTCAACTGTTGGCATTTCAACAAACGGGAAATCACCAAGCACCTTTCGCTTCGGTGGGTGTTGTAAAATAACGGCTTGTGGCCGCGCCCCTTTTAAAATGCCAGCAGAGCTGACGTACGCTGGATGGCTAAGCGCCCCTTGTCCTTCTACGATAATAATGTCCGGTCGTTCTGTTTCATATGCGCGCACAACTTCTCGTTCAAGTTCGCCGATCATATATTGAAGCGGAAACGCATCCATCGCAAATCCATACGAAGCGCCTTGAATTAAGCCTGTTTGCCCTGTCGCAACGAATGCCGTTTTGTAGCCGCGCTTTTGCATTTCTTTTGCGACGATCATCGCTGTCGTCCGCTTTCCGCACGCGCCGTCTGTCCCAAGCACCGCCACAACAGGCGTTTTTACTTGCAAAATACGTCCCGTAAATAACGTCCATTCTTTTTTCGGACGCGGTTTGCGAATGTCACGAATCGTGACCCCGTAGCGCTTCGCTAGCGCCATCATTTCTTCATCTTCTGTCAAAAACTCTTGAAGTGGATTAATAATATGCATGCCTGCTTCCATTGCTTCGATGATCACTTGACGTTCCTCTTTTTGAAGAAAAGCGTTCGCTGGAGCAATTCCTAAGATGAAGTAGTTCGGTTTTTCTTTTGCGGAGGCCATTGCGTCTTGAAGGTTTTTACAAATTGGAATGCCATTTTTCTTTTGATCAAGCACTTCCCCAGCATCTTGACCAGCTTTTGTTGAATCAATAACTGCCACGATTTCATACAATCCCGAATCGCGCACAAGCCCATTCGCTGTTTTTCCATCCATGGAACCGAATTGATGTTCACAATACACAATGGCGTATTTCTTCATCAGAAATCCCTCCATTTCGTTGTGAAATCAATATCTCCATGAAAAAAACATCTTACTTTACCATAATCGGAAAGAAAGATGTCCTCCACCTCATATTATAACGAATTTTGAAGAAAAAGTAAAATGGTACCTGTCAAACCTATACGAAAAAAACCAGCACATAAAAGCTGGCGTTTCAATTCCTCATAGGTACGATACAAATAAAAAACAGCGTATCAAAGAGTTAGCAAAGCAGATGTTTCAATTCCTCATAGGTACGATACAAATCCCAAAAAGTGTTGATAAATCAACACATGGAAAAGCTATACAATGTCATTATACATACATCCGAAAATTCTGTCAATCGTCTTGATGCGTTGATACGTCTAAAAAAGTTGCAAAAAACAAATTGTCGTCGATCCCCCGGGGTTTTTGCAAGATTGGAGGTCGACGACGGTTGTGAAATTATGCGCAAATTACTTATTCCTTTTCTAACAACTCACGCACTTCATCTTCCGCAAGGTCTGTGATGCTTGCGATATCTTCTACACTCATCCCTTTTTTGGCCATCGTTTGTACAAGGTGCTTCATCCCTTGTTTGATTCCTTGTTCTATCCCTTCTTCTCTTCCCTTTTCCAACGCCTTTTGTTCATACGAAATAATCAACTCCATCACTTGTTCTTTTTCTTTCGTCTCCATTTCATTCACCTCGCTTCGCAGTCTTCGTTCTTCTTCGTCTGATAATTTCACATATGTTTCAAAAAAGCCAAACAATAACCGTTGTTTCGCTTCGTCTAATTCCATTCGGACAAGCATGCGTAAAAATTGTTTTTTCAGTTCTACCCGTTCACTTTCAGTATAACCCATCTTGCTTAACAATGCAGCGGCGATCGGGTTGTCTTGGCGAATGTAGTTGCGCCAGTTTTGTTTACGAAGTTCCACAGTGAAAAAATGAAAGTCGAGGACTTTGCCAAAAGGAAAGTGGATCGTAAATGTAGATCGTTCATCGCGGATCGAATCGTAGCTAAATACAGCAATCGGTACAATGTGTTTGCGGTATTTTCAAACAAGCGGCTAAAATAAATAAACATGCGTTCGGGAAACGACGGTTGGACGTAGCTTTGGTTTTCGATATGGACAATAATGAGGCTATCCTCTCCTTTTAATTTCGTTTCGACCAACAAATCAACGCGGTATTTCTCCCCTGCCGTTACATCGGTAAATAGCTCCTCCGATAAAAACGATACGTGGCGAAAGTCGATATGCTCATGCATCGTTGGAAAAAAGAGAACAATAAACTCCTCAAAAAACGTTTGGATCAACTCTTTAAACAAACGATCGTGGCCAATCGGCATACATTCACCTCACATACAATAGTTTCGATGTTTTTATTCGACAATATCATCTCTTTTCCTGCATGTCATAATAAAAAGCCAACTCCTAGCGAGCTGGCTTTTTATCGCCTAATCGGCAAGCTGATGACAAACGTCGTTCCTTTCTCCGAACTGTCGTGAAGCGCAATCGTTCCGCCATGGTTTTCAATAATTCGTTTCACGATCGTCAGCCCTAAGCCTGTCCCCGATGACTTTGTCGTGATGAATGGTTCGAAAATAGTCTCCTGCATATCTTTCGGAATTCCGCTTCCAGAGTCGTATACGTACATGTTGTATGTTTCACCTACATCAGAATATAGGCAAATTGTGCCATCTTCCCCGACGGCTTCGATGCTGTTATAGAGTAAATTATACAACACTTGCATCATTTGTTTCGGATCGATCGATAACGGCACTCGGTCAAGCCGAACGTGCACGCGTATGCTTTTTGCTTCTAACGTTTGTTGTAACAATGAAAGAACATCTTGAACGATCGTTTCCATATACGTCTCTTTCAACATCGGGGCGCTCGGCTTCGCAATAAGAAGCATATCTTCGACAATTGCATTGATGCGATCAATTTCTTGTAATAAAAGCGGAATATGATACTGTTCGCGCTCGTTTTCCGCTAAATTTCCATTCATAAACGCTAAAAAACCGTGAATCACCGCAAGCGGATTGCGAATTTCATGCGCTGCTTTCGCTGCCATTTCCCCCATTAACGCAAGCTTTTCTGACTGATGCATACGTTTTGTTAGTTCTTCAATTTCGGTGATGTCTAAAAAGAAAATAGTACGTCCCACCTTCTCACCATATAAATTAAGCAAATTCGATTGAGACGTTAAAAATATTTTTTTCTCCCCATCCTTTTTATACGGTACCTTTACTTGTTGAAATGGAACACGGTGAATGAAAAGATCCCAAAATAGAGCGTTTTTTTCACTTTCTCTTTCCCGCTCAATCATTTGTTTCATTTCTTTTTTATCTAAGTCGAGCAATGTAGCAGCGGAATCGTTAATAAAGTTGATCGATGTCGCTCCATCCATTGTGACAATTCCGATAGGCAACGAGTTTAATAACTGTTCAATGTACACTTTGTCATTCACCACTTTTTCGTATAACTGTCCATACTGTCTAAACGTTAAAGATAACAACAAACTAACACTTGTAAACAACAAAATTCCAAAATATTCATTCAACAAAAGGAGACTTACTAAAATCAATGACGCTAATAGCGTAACACCATAAGTAAAAAGCCATTCCGTTACTATACTAATCAACATATTTCTAAAGCTAAAAGAAGGGGAAAACGAAAAAAACCCTATCATCAACAATATGTTGATAAAAGAATAAACAATTAAAGAAAATAAGTACGCATCAAGAAAGTAAATTGAAAAAGAACCACTTTCTCCCCCTAGCATCAAAAAAGAATAATAAGCTCCAACAATCATGCATGTATACATCGCAAAATTACATACATGTTTCCACCAGGCCATCTTCTTTTCATGAAAGAAGTACGTTGGAATCATACTAAATAACAACACTAGTAAAGACGTTTCTAATCCATATACGAAGATGGTAGCTAAATAAATTGTTGAGTCTAATGAAAAGGCATTCCCTTTTGGAGGGAGATGTATAATATAAATATTTAACAAAGTTGTCGAGAAAGAAAGTAAAAGCAACAATAGCCATTGTTGTTCTACATATTCAAACGGACGTATATACAAAAATAAGGCACACCCCATAATCGAGATGAGCGCTACATACCATGTGTATAATCGCTTCATAAAATATATTCACCTATCATATCGTTTTCTTTCACTCTCTCATTCTATTCTAAACGCCATCAAGAAGCAACGGAAGCTTATGCCTTAAACTTGAAACAAAAAAACATGGCGCAATCACGCCATGTTTTTATCGAAACATCATATCGTCTTTGCGGGCGACGCCGGTTTTGTATGCGGCTTTCATAACGGCTTCGCGCACGCGTTCTGCGACTTTGTTGTTAAAGACGCTTGGGATAATGTACGTTTCGCTTAATTCTTCTTCGGTGACGACAGAAGCGATCGCTTCGGCTGCAGCGAGTTTCATTTCTTCATTGATTTCAATGGCGCGGCAATCTAGCGCACCTCGGAAAATGCCTGGGAAGCAAAGAACATTATTAATTTGGTTTGGATAGTCAGATCGGCCTGTCGCCATGACGCGAACGTACGGTTCCGCCACTTCTGGATCAATTTCTGGAACAGGGTTGGCCATCGCAAAAACGATCGGATCTTTCGCCATTTTTTTCACATCTTCTACCGTTAAAATGCCTGGTGCGGATACACCAATAAATACGTCCGCCCCGGCGATAACGTCTGAAAGCGTTCCGCTTATATTTTCCGGATTCGTCATGTTTGCATATTCGTTCCAATACGGATTGTCATATTGTACGCCACGATGAATCGCCCCTTGGCGATCAACACCGATAATGTTTTTCACACCCGCTGCTAACAATATTTTTGTGCAGGCGATGCCTGCCGCGCCGATGCCTGTTAAAACAACTTTAATATCTTCAATCTTTTTATCTACAATTTTTAACGCATTTAATAAACCGGCAAGCAAGACAACAGCTGTACCGTGCTGGTCATCATGAAAAACAGGAATATCGAGCTCTTGTTTCAAACGCTCTTCAATTTCAAAACAACGTGGGGCAGCGATATCTTCTAAATTAATACCGCCAAACGCCGGGGCGATCGCTTTGACGATTTGCACAATTTCATCTGTATCTTTCGTATCTAAACAAATCGGAAACGCATCGACGCCCGCGAGTTGTTTAAACAACATCGCTTTTCCTTCCATGACCGGCATCGCCGCATACGGTCCAATGTCACCAAGTCCTAATACTGCCGTTCCGTCTGAAATGACCGCCACCGTATTTCGTTTAATCGTTAACGAATACGCTTTTGTTGGATCTTCGGCAATCGCCGTACATATGCGCGCCACTCCCGGCGTATATACGCGCGCCAAATCGTCACGCGTTTTAATCGGAATTTTCGATTTCACTTCAATTTTTCCGCCGATATGCATTAAAAACGTGCGGTCAGAAACGTGAATAACTTTCACGCCTGCTGTTTTTCGCAACGTATCGACGACAACGTCCGCATGCTTCGAATCAAGAACGCTCACCGTAATATCGCGCACTGTATGCGTTTTGCTTGAGGAAATGACGTCAATGCCGACAATATCTCCACCAGCTTGTCCAATTGCGGTGGCAATGTCGCTAAAAGAGACGACGTTTTTCGCAAATTGTAATCGAATCGTAATGTGCATGTTTGCTCCGCTTGACATGTTGTACCCTTCCTTTTCTCTATCGCTTCATGTTATTTTCCTGCAATGCCCGGACTTGTCATGGCATACGGGTCTAAAATATCATGTAATTGCTTTTCATTCAACAAATTGTACTCCAAGCATAGCTCGCGCACCGATTTTCCTGTGTGAAGCGCTTCTTTTGCGATGCGCGATGCCGCTTCGTAACCGATGTACGGATTGACAGCTGTAATGACGCCGATGCTATTTTCGACGTGTTGCTTCATTCGCTCTTCGTTCGCTTCAATGCCAGCTAAACAATAGTCTGTAAACACACGAAAGACGTTGTCCATCATATGGAGCGACTGAAGTAAGTTAAACACAAGCACCGGCTCCATGACGTTTAGCTCGAGCTGTCCTGCTTCTGACGCTAAACAAATCGTTTGGTCATTACCGATCACTTGAAACGCCACTTGGTTGACGACTTCCGCCATAACCGGATTCACTTTCCCCGGCATAATCGACGATCCCGGCTGACGAGCAGGCAACGTAATTTCTCCAAGCCCTGCTCGCGGACCAGACGCCATGAGACGAAGATCGTTTGCGATTTTTGACATATTAATCATACATATTTTTAAAGCGGCTGACACTTCCGTATAGGCGTCTGTATTTTGCGTCGCATCAACAAGATGTTCCGCCCGCACAAGCGGCAAGTCGGTCAAACGAACGAGATGAAAAATGACGCGCTCAATATAGGCGGGATCGGCATTTAATCCCGTTCCGACCGCCGTTGCACCAATATTGACTTCGTACAAATGTTGGCGCGAATGGGCAATGCGCTCCATATCGCGCTTTACGACGCGACGATACGCTTCAAATTCTTGTCCGAGCCGAATCGGAACGGCAT
Source organism: Anoxybacillus kestanbolensis (assembly GCF_001996285.1). NCBI lineage: Bacteria > Bacillati > Bacillota > Bacilli > Caryophanales > Anoxybacillaceae > Anoxybacillus > Anoxybacillus kestanbolensis. The sequence continues at coordinate 9,218 of NZ_MQAD01000009.1, forward strand.
CTTGTAAATGCGTCCGCCCCATTTTAATGACATGATCAAACTGCTTCGCTTTATCGGCAAACACATCGTGCATATGTTCCATCGTCTGAAGCAATTGGTTTATCATCTTTAACACTGCAATATGAATGGCCGTCGGGAAAACGTCGTTTGTCGATTGCGACATGTTGACGTGCGTATTTGGGCTAATGACATCGTAACTTCCTTTTCGCTCTCCCAGCCATTCAAGTGCGCGATTCGCGATCACTTCGTTTGTGTTCATGTTGATGGACGTTCCTGCGCCACCTTGAATCGGGTCGACGATAAATTGATCGTGCCATTGCCCGTCGATCACTTCCTCGGCTGCTTTCACGATCGCTTCACCGATGCGCCGCGGAAGTTGACCTGTTTCCATATTCGCGAGCGCCGCCGCTTTTTTCACGATCGCCATCGCTTGAATGAGTTCGCGATGGAGACGATACCCGGTAATCGGGAAGTTTTCTGCGGCACGCATCGTTTGAATACCATAATAAGCATCGTACGGAATTTCTTTTTCGCCAAGCAAATCTCGTTCAAGTCGTACTGCTTTCGTTTGCAACATCTATGCATCCCAACTTTCTTCATGTTTTTCTGTTATGTCGTTTGCGATTGGCGTTTCCATCATGTTTTTAATTTCCATCAAATTGGTCGTTTTTCCTAACGCCCACATCAGTTTCGGTACGATCGCTTCCGTATTCATATCCCCTGATAAAATAACTGTGTTTTGCGCCACTTTCCGCCCAACTTCATATAATGTTAAATCTTCCCCTTCTTCTAAACATTGCGTCGTAATGACGACCGCTTTTCCGTCGTCGATCAATTCTTTGATTTTCGGCAGCAAGTTGCGCCCTTGAAACGGCACGCCCCCGCTTCCAAAACTTTCGATAATCACACCGCGGTATAAGTGGCGAATGTAATCGAATATTTCTGGTTTTGTCCCTGGATGAAGCTTCAATAAAAACACGTCTGGGCAAAGCGACGAATCAAACTGCACGTGCCCATTTGGCTTTTGTAGCTCGTATTGATAATGAATCGTTTCCCCGTGAATATAGGCGACGTACGGATGGTTAATGCTTTCAAATGCGTCATAACTTTTCGTCCGCATTTTGACTGCTCTCGTTCCTAAAATGACGCGCCCATCGAAAACGACAAACACCCCTCCGACGTCTTCACACGCAAAACGGAGCGCATCGCGTATATTTTTTTTCGCATCCGTTTTCGGAAAACCGATCGGCACTTGTGAGCCTGTTAACACAATCGGTTTTTGGCTGTTTTGAAGCATATATGACAACGCGGCCGCCGTATACGCCATCGTATCTGTCCCGTGTGTGACGACGAAACCATCGTATTGGTCGTAATGTGTATAAATCGCCTCCGCAATGTCTCGCCAATGTTCTGGCTGCATATTCGTGCTATCGATGTTCATTAAAATTTGACTATGTAACCGATACGGCTGATTTTCGATCGTAATGTAGCTTGTTAATTCTTTTGCGGTTAGTTTCGGTGTCAATCCTTCTTCACTTGGCACCGAAGCAATTGTGCCGCCTGTCGCAAGCAACAAAATTTTTTTCATCATCGTCACCTCAAATATGGCGATTTTAAGTCATCTATTGTATTCTTTGTGTCATGTAGTGTAAACTATAAATAAAATCGTTCGCGATTCGCGTACCTTCATTTCAATTATATTCAGAAAAACAAAAAATAACAAGCATTTTTATTCGTTTCGCGAACGAATCGAGAAGAACGATAAGGGAGAGACATACGATGATTTCTAAACGATTATCGGAATTGCGAAAAAAGAGGCAATGGTCGTTGCAATATATTGCCGACCAGCTAAATATTGCTAAAAGCACGTACGCAGGCTATGAATCTGGGTATCGCCAACCGTCGTTAGAAGCAGTGAAAGAACTTGCGCTATTATTTGAAACGACGACCGACTATTTACTCGGAGTAACAAATGAAGAACAACCGACAGTGGAACTGACGCATCCAACCGCTTACATAACGGTAGACGGAAAACAAGTGACGGAAGATGAAATGATGCAACTTATCGCTTTTATTCGCGTAAAAAGAGATCTATCCACACAAAAAGAAAAATGAAATGTTGGTGATGATTATGTTTAAGCGTTTCATGAAAGGACCGCTCATCGGGGGAAGAGTGCTGAAAACAGGGATCGCTGTATTTGTGACAGTCATCATTTGCGACTTACTTCATCTCCCAACGATTTTTTCTGTTATGACAGCAATCGTCACAATTGAACCGACCGCTCATGATTCAATAAAAAAGGGGATGATTCGCTTTCCTGCTTCTACGATCGGTTCGGCTTATGCGATGACTCTTACATATATGTTTGGTCACTCAGCAATTGCTTATGCACTATCTGCCATGTTTACTATTGTGACATGTCAAAAGCTTCGCCTACATGCAGGAACGCTTGTCGCAACGATTACAGCCGTTGCCATGATTCCATTGACCGACCATCATTATTTTCACGCATTCGTCATGCGAATTGTGACAACGTCCATCGGCATTTTTGTTTCTACGCTTGTCAACTTTTTTATTTTGCCACCAAACTACATTCCTTTTATTTCAAAACGACTAGAAGTGTTGCTTCAAGAATTCGGAGACGTCCTCCAACTGTCGATCCAAGAAATGATCGAGAAAGAGGGTCAAATAAAAGCGAAAAGCGCTTTGAACAACTAGCAAACGATTTACATCAAACGATGCAATTTGCACACTTTCAACAACAAGATTGGAAATACCATCGTCACTCAATGGCGGAAGCGCGCCAGTTTTATTATGAGCGTAAAATGCTGAACATGTTGCAACATATGCATTTTCATGTCGGGAACTTCATCGGTATGTCTCACGCTCACTTTTCTTGGGACAACGAAGAAAAAGAACTGTTGCGCGAATTAGCTACTTCCATCGCCACCATCTTAAAATCGAAATGTACGGTATTTCCAGAACATCATACACAGCTATTCGATCAACTAGAACAACGTTTTTGGGAAACGAAAAAAACAGAGAACAAGCATACTCATTTTTCTCCAAAAGCGGTTGTTTTTTTTTGAGTTGTTGTCGCTTCATGATTCCATCGAACAATTGAGATATATCCAGAATCGCATGAAGCTGTCTCATTCAACACTAAATGATCGCCGACACATCTCTCATTAATGAATCAACAGACGCATATGGTCTATCTAGCTGCAACATGCGTCGCAACACGTGGCGTGCTTCTTTTGTGAGCGATAGCTCCTCTTCCCAGCTTTTTTCTTCGCCCTCTTTTGGCTCATAAGCCGAATATAACAAAAACAGTAAAAAATGACCGAGGGCGTATATGTCGCTCTTTACATGAATGCTTCGCCTTAGCCGCTGTTCAAGTGTAAACAACCGTTCGTTTTTTTCATGTAAAAAGCGCGCAAGACCGAAATCTAGGACATACACAACCCCATTACGAAAAACGATGTTCGGAATGCGCAAATCACGATGCACAATGCCGTGCGCGTGAATGTATTGCACGACACGTAACACATCCGCCAATAGCGAAAACGCTTCTTTTTCATCGTACGTTTTATTTTTTTGAAAAATAAGCGTCTCGATCGTATCTCCATCGATATACTCCATCACTAAATGCGGAATGCCGCGCACGTCAAACGAATTATATAACTTCGGAATTTGTGGATGATTGAGCTTTTTTAAGATATGCGCTTCTCGTTCAAACGATGCCCGCCGTTTCTTTGTTTTCGTCCGCTTCATTTGTTTTAAAACGACGAGCTCATTCGTTTGTTCATCACGTGCCACGTATGCTACCCCGTAACTTCCTTCGCCAATTTGTCTTTCAATAACATACCGTCCATTCACGACTGCGCCTCCCCGATACGGCTTTTGAAACAAATGAATCATTAGCTACTAAAAAAGCTTGAGAAGATGCTGTGGCTATGATGTTTTCTTTTATAATGCTTATAACCGTATTGCGACGGATGGCGATGCGGACGGTACGTATAACGATCACTACTGCTGTAACGGTGTTTATGCATGTTTTTGTGTAAAAGCAGTTCAAGCAATTTTTTTAACATTGTTATCATCTCCTTTAAATCAGATAGCTTACTATACGAGAAGCAAGAAAAAAAGTTTCACCGTTTACTACATATCCCTTGCAAAATAGAAAAAATTTTATGAAAATACAAAAGAAGGGGGAATACATATGTTTCGGCACGGTATAAAATCAGGAGTCGCCATCGCGATCGGATATGCGCCTGTAGCGCTCACGTTCGGTTTGTTAGCAAAGTCCACAGGGCTTTCCATCGTAGAAACGACGCTTATGAGCATGATTGTATTTGCAGGGGCAGCCCAATACATTTCGCTCAATTTACTATCTCTTGGCACCGGTCCATTTGAAATCATTTTAACGACGTTTATTTTAAACATTCGGCATTTTTTAATGTCCGCATCACTCAATGAAAAGGCAGAACACGATCCACTTTGGAAAAAAGCGCTATATGCGTTCGGTATTACGGATGAAACGTTTTCTGTCGCTGCGATGAAAGAAGGCACCGTTTCTGCTTCATACATGTTCGGACTGATTTTCATTTCCTACAGCAGTTGGGTAATCAACTCTGCGATCGGGCATATCGTCGGCGCTTATTTACCTGAAAGTGTGCAAGTGAGCTTATCTGTCGCCTTGTATGCGATGTTTGTCGGGCTGTTAATTCCTGCTATTAAAACGGAGCGAAAAGCGCTTTGGCTTGCGGTTTGCGCAGGCGCCATCAACTGCATGCTTTTATTATGGCTTCATGTTCCAAAAGGATGGGCGATCGTCATCTCTACAATCATTTCCGCTATATGTATTCAATGGATTGGAGAAAGAAGAAAGGAGACAACATATGCACAGTGACATTTTTTTCATCATTCTTGGCATGGGGCTTGTGACATACATTCCGCGCATGTTGCCATTAACGTTGTTTCATCGCATCGAATTGCCGCCGTTTTGGCGCGGTGTATTGCGCAACGTCCCATACGCCACGCTCGGCGCTTTAATCATTCCGGGTATATTTCTTATTCAAGACGATCCGTGGTTTGGCATCTTTGGTTTTACAAGCGCTGTTCTCGCCTCTTGGCTTGGTGCAAACGTCATGGGTGTCGTCTTTATTTCTGTTCTTGCGTTAACGTTGTATACGATCGTGTAGGGGAGCCTCCCCCTACCTTTTCTTTTCATCCTCAACTCCCCTCATTTTTGCTACAGTCGTATTTTTTCACCTTTTTTTCACCATACTTGGATAAAGTAAAAATGTACTTACATCACACAAGGAGGATGAAACGATGAAAAAAACAAAATTATTCGGCTATGCGATGACTGGTGTCTTATCAATTGGAATTATCGGTGGAGGTGTTCACGCGTTCGCTGCAACAACATCTTCATCAACCCCAGTTTACGAGAAACATATGTTAGACGAAGCGACAAAACAAAAAGTACAGGCGATTATGGAAGAATTGAAAACAAACTTAGCAAGCTTAGGGGTCACGTTCCCTGAAAAAGGCGATAAATTCAGCCGACTGCTCGCTAACTTAGGCGAAGATACAAAAGCAAAAGCGCAAGCCATTTTCGAAAAACAAAAAGCTGGAGAGATTACTCGTGAACAAGCAAGACAACAGCTTGAAGCACTCGGCATTTCCTTCCCTAAAAAAGAGGACAAACTCAACGAATTACTCACTAACTTAGACGAAGATACAAAAGCAAAAGCGCAAGAATTGATCGAGGAAGCAAAAGAAAAACTCGCTGAACTTGGTGTAGACCATCTCCCACACCGCGGATTTTAGTTTGGGAAAGCCCTCAATTGGCGTGGGATCTTTCTAGCATGTTGCTACCAAAAGAAAAGATAGAACGCATGATACCGATGACACCTAAAGCAACACCACTCCCGTCGATCCAAAAAAGAATCCTTTGCTTGTCGCAAAGGATTCCTTTTATTTTCCTTTCGTATGTTGATGGGCATCGCGTTTCCAAATGAATTGTAAAGCAAGTAAAATCGCAAAACTACCGAGCCCGATGACATCTGACCAAACAGTCGGGTCAATGAGCATCACACCGGCACCAACCGCAACGACTCGCTCAATCCAATGCAAACTGCGCATCCAATGTCCAACCATCCCTGCACCGATCGAAACCATCCCTATGATAGATGTAAAAACAACCCAAACTAACTCGGTCATCGTTGTATCAATCATAAGCAGCTGTGGAGATAAAACGAACATATACGGAATGATAAAGGCTGCAATCGCCAATTTAGCAGACTGAATCCCCGTTCGAATCGGTTCTCCCCCCGATACTCCCGCTGCCGCAAACGCTGCAAGCGCAACTGGAGGAGTAATGTCCGCAATAATACCGAAGTAGAAGACGAATAAATGTGCTGATAAATCAGGAACACCGAGTAAAATAATTGCCGGTGCCGCAATCGTTGACGTAATGACATAGTTGGCAGTCGTCGGTGACCCCATTCCTAAAACGATCGCCGCAATCATCGTTAAAAATAAAGTCGGCAATAAATGCCCTCCTGCAATATCAAGCAATCCGTTTGCGAGCTTTAACCCTAATCCTGTTTTCGTCACGATGCCGACAATAATTCCGGCAGCTGCAGTAGCGGCGGCGACCCCTAACGCTGTCCGCGCTCCGTCTACAAGCGCATAAACGATATCGACAAGTTTCATATTCGAATCGCGGTTTATAAATCCGACGACGATGGCGATAGCGATGGAATATAGCGCCGCATGCGTAACAGTCACACCAGCCATCAACAAGACGATGACCGAAACAATCGGAATAAGTAAATATATTTTCTTAAACACTTCTTTTCGATTTGGCATTTCTTCTTTTGACAGTCCACTTAAACCGATGCGCTTAGCTTCAAAGTGCGTCATAATCCAAATGCCTGCGAAATATAAGACGGCTGGAATCGCAGCTGCCTTTGCGATATCCCAATAAGTGAGCCCGCCACCGATAAACTCGACCATAAGAAACGCTGCCGCTCCCATAATTGGCGGCATCAACTGCCCACCTGTTGACGCTGCGGCCTCAACCGCTCCGGCAAACTCTTTCTTATAGCCGAGCTTTTTCATCATCGGAATTGTAAAAGACCCTGACGTCACAACGTTTGCGACAGAACTTCCGCTAATCGTTCCTTGTAGCGCACTAGAGAAGATGGCTACTTTTGCCGGTCCTCCTGTGCTCCGACCGGCAATCGCCACTGCTAAATCGTTGAAATATTGCCCAACACCTGTTTTCACGAGAAACGAACCAAACAATAAGAAGAGGAAAATAAATGTCGACGATACACCTAATGGCGTTCCTAAAATTCCTTCCGTCGTAAAAAACATCGTTTGCACGAGACGCTGCAAACTCAAACCGCTATGACGCAAAAAGCCCGGCATCATTTCTCCGAAGTAACCGTACAGTAAAAATAAGGTCGCGATTATGGTAATCGGCAAACCGACCGCGCGACGCGTCGCTTCTAACACAAGCAAAACTGCCAAAACACCTGTGTAAAAATCTTGATCGGATAACATGCCGACACGCATAACGATCTTGTCAATATGGAGCGGCCAATATAAACCGACGTAAATACTTAATAAAGCGAGCACGATGTCGTACCATGCTACTTGAAGTTTCCCGCTCTTTCTTTTTCCGCGCCGAGCAGGAAATAAAAGAAAAATGAGGGCTAACGCAAATCCTAAGTGAATGGAACGTTGAATTTGCGCAGTAAAGACACCAAAAATAGCCGTATACAACTGAAACAGTGAAAAAGCTAACAATCCCGCAAACACAACTTTTTGAAAAACACCAGTCAATTTGCGCGTATTCGATTCAGGATCGTATTTTTCTAATATTTTTTGCTGTTCCTCAGCTGATAATACGTCAACCTTCTCATTCGTCAATGATGTTCACTCCTTTCAACTGTTTCCATAAACTGATTCGAGTTGGAACGATTCTCACCCACTTGCCATAACCGATTTTCTCACCGAGCACAACTTCTTTTCCTTTGTAGATGAGGCGATGATTGGCCCGAACTTGGCCGATGCGGAGATCAATCGTTTGAAGGCGACGGTTCATATTTGTAATGACGTACTTCCCGTCTCTTTGTTCGAACACTTCATTCCCTTCCGCATTCGATGGCATTCCAACCGCAAAGTTCTCATACATCAACTCTGTAAGTACGAGTTCTTTTTCGAATATCGTATATGTTTCGACAACATCGGTGAAATGAATTGAATGTGTATAAACGATTTGAAACGTTTGCGATTCAGCGATCGGAAAAAATGCGATGAGACGATCGGAATCTTCGAAATAAAACGCAATTACTTGCTTATAAGGAAAGAAGAACAAGCAAGCAAGGATGATGAACAGGGGCAAAAAAAAGAAACGTTTTAGCAAAGACATCACCATTCACCTTTAAACAAAACGAAACGATAGACCGAGCAACGTCGGTCTATCATCGCATTTCCGTTATTTTACGCCTTTTTCAGCAAAGTATTTTTCGGCTCCTGGATGCAACGGAATGTTGCCGATGCCATCAAGCGCTGTTTCAGCTTTAATTAGCTTTCCTTTCGCATGCGTAATTTTATCTGTGTTTTCAAAAATAGCTTTTGTAATATTGTATACTGTCTCTTCATCTAAGTCTTTGCGAGCAACAAGCATCGCTTTAACTGCCACAGTTGTAACGTCTGAATCAATTCCATACGTACCAGCAGGAATTGTATCTTCCGCGTAGAACGGATATTTTTCAATCAACTGTTTCACTTTCTCAGCAGAAATCGGTATAATTTTCACTTCTTTTTGAGCCGCTAATGCTTCTACTGCCCCAGTTGGCGTACCAGCTGTAACGAACGCCGCATCGATGCTGCCTGATTGAATGCCGTCTACAGACTCATCAAAAGACAAGTTTTGTACTTTAATATCATCTAACGAAATACCGTGAATTTCTAAAATTTGTTGTGCATTCGCACTTACACCTGAGCCAGGTGCACCAATCGATACAGTTTTACCTTTTAAGTCTTCAACCGATTCAATGCCACTATCTTTTGTTGTGACGATTTGAACTGTTTCTGGATAAAGCGTACCGATCGCTTGCACGTTTTCCACTTTATTTCCTTCAAACATTAATTCCCCATTCAATGCGTAAGAAGCGATATCTGTTTGTGCAAACGCCACCTCCGCCTCTCCTTGTTTTAACGTGTTCATATTTTCCGCAGAAGCACCTGAAGATTGTGCGTTCGCGTTAATTCCTGTCTCCTCTTGAATGATGCTCGCCATCGCCCCACCGAGCGGATAATATGTACCACCTGTACCACCTGTTAAAATGCTAATGCTTTTGACTTTCTCCTTCTCTCCTCCGCTACTTCCTTGCTCGCTCCCCCCGTTACATGCCGTGACAATCATTGTAAACGCTAACAACAAGGCGAATAAAACTCGACTGCGTAGTTTCTTCAATGATAACACCCCTTTTTCTTCTTTTATAAAAACACAATACTATAATAACATATACACCTAAAAAATTGTCAAACAATTATGAGATAATTCCAAATTTATTAATCATTCACCAAAAGTTACGTTTTTTATAACAAGCGTCGCTTGTATTCCTAAGAGAAATCTCATAAGCCGATCCGTTTTTGTACATCACGTTCAACGAAGAAGTGGTAAAATTTTTTATGTCACCAAAAAGAAAAAAGCCAGCTAGACGCTGACTTTCGTAACTATTCAACCATTTTGTTTATTCATCATCTTCTTCGTGGTTTTCGTCATCCGTTTCGTTATACTGTTAGCTGAATAACAATACAATATTATTTTTATTACAACTTTAATATGATTTATTGTATTTATTTCTTTCATCGACCATATGCAAAAAGAGAGGAAACCCCTCTCATTCACGCTGTCTTCCCTTACTTTTTCTCAAACACAGCAACAATAACTCCGACAATAATAAGCGTCCCACCAATCCAAAATGAAACATGTAATTGCTCATGTAAAAACAGCCAACCGAACAAAGAACCGACAAGCGGCTGGAAAAAGAAAAAGAGCGAACCGATACTAGCATCCATCATTTCCATCCCTTTATTCCAAAGAAAAAACGCCCCTGCGGTTGACACAACGCCGAGATAAATGACCCCAAGCACAACAGGAAACGAAAAAGTTACAGGCGTCACTTGCCACCATTCCCATACCATCATCGGTGTTGTACCAATCCATGCGACAAAAATCGCATAAGTCGTCATGACTAATACCGACAGGCGATCCGATGCGATTTTGACAAGCACCGATAAAAGCGCCCACGTTACTGCCGCTCCAACAAGTAGCACGTTCCCAAAAAACGAGGTCGTCTCCCCTTTACCAAATCCAACAACGACAACAACCCCTGCCGTCGCAAGCAGAAGCGCACTTAGTTTTCGTAACGTTAGCGCTTCATTTAACATCCAACGAGCGAAAATAACAATAAACGCAGGCGTGGCTGACGTAATGAGCGAAGCCGTATGCGCATCTGACCATTTCGTCCCGACAAACTGTAAGGAAATAGAAACGACATACCCGACGATCCCAATCGATATGATATGCTTCCAATCTTCTTTTTCTTTTGGTACCGGAACACGTTGCACCTGTAAAATTGCCCATAATACAAAAAAAGCAATCGCATAACGAAGCCATACGAGCGTAAATGGCGGAACGTAATCGAGCACATATTTACTCACGACATACATGCCACCCCAAATGCTCGCCGCAAGCGACAAATACAACGAACCGAAAAGCGTTTTTCTCATCAAGCTTCCCTCCGTCTTTTTTCTTTTTTCTACAAGACGGAACGTGCGCTTGCCCCGTCTTAGAAGCAAGCAACTGGTTGATCGTTCTCAAACAAGTACATATACATGTTCTTCACCCCTATACGATGGTTATTTTTCATTGTATCAAATTTTTTTGATTTTTCTATTCTTTTATTTTCACGATGTGTGTTTTGTTGATTTTCCTTAATGAACAAATTGATTTTTAATATAAAAATTTTCTATTTTTCAACAGTTGAATGAACGATCTTTTGTTTTTATAGTAAAATAGATTAAAAATTATAAAAATTCTAAAAGGAGGGGTGAAGTTGTTATTTGAACAAAAAATTTTAGAAACGGTTATCGATCGGGCGTATGAATGGATTGTTGTGGTGGATCATAAAGGAACGATCGTATACATGAATAAAAATTATTGTGATTTCTTAGGAAAAAAGAAAGAAGAAATCATTGGTAAACATGTGACCGAAGTAATTGAAAATACGCGCATGCATATTGTTGTTCAAACAGGTCAGGAAGAAATTGCTGATTTGCATTATATTCAAGGAAACTATATGATTGCCAACCGTATTCCAATTTGGATGGATGGAAAAGTGATCGGAGCGGTTGGTACGGTTATTTTTCGCGATACAAGCGAATGGAAACGAATGAACAGCCATATTAAAAGTTTGCTTCCTCAACTACAAACATATTTGCAAGAGTGGAAAGAACATAGTGGGGCGAAATATACGCTTAGTCATATCATTTCCGTTTCAAAACAAATGGAACAATTGAAAGAAAAAGTGAAGCGAATTGCAGATAGTGACATTTCTGTTTTGATTCGTGGGGAAAGCGGAACAGGAAAAGAGTTGTTTGCCCATAGCATTCATCAGCTTAGCAGCCGAAGCGATAAGCCGTTTGTAAAAATTAATTGTGGTGCCATCCCCGAACATTTGCTTGAATCAGAGCTATTTGGATATGAGGATGGGGCGTTTACTGGGGCAAGGAAAGGTGGGAAAAAAGGCAAATTTCAATTAGCAGATGGTGGCACGATTTTTCTTGATGAAATCGGCGATATGCCATTACATATGCAAGTGAAACTACTTCGAGTGTTACAAGAAAAAGAAATTGAACCTGTCGGTGCGACGAAAACAATCAACATTGATGTGCGCATTATTGCAGCAACGAATCGACCGTTGGAAAAAATGATTGAAGAAAAACTATTTCGCCAGGACTTATATTATCGCATTAACATTGTTCCCTTTTTCATTCCACCGCTTCGTGAACGACCAGAAGACATTGAACCACTTATTCATCACTTTCTCGACAAAGTGTGCAAGCGTTCCGGAAAACGCATTCGGTCTATTACGCCAGATGTGATGGACATTTTGCGACGTCACATGTGGCCAGGCAATATTCGCGAGTTAGAGAACGTCATTGAAGCATCTGTTTATTTTGCGAGCGGAGAGACGATTACGTTAGAAGCATTACCAGAATATTTGCGAACAACGAGCGTTTATCAAACGGATGGAAAGACATTGAAACAACTATTAGAGGAAGCTGAAAAACAAATCATCCAACAAAGTTTGCAACAGCATCATTTTGATAAACAAAAAGTAGCCAAGGCACTTGGCATTAGTAAATCTGCGATGTATGAGAAAATAAAAAAATACGGCTTATGACATTCCGCCATGCTGGAATTCGTTCCACAATGGTGGAATTTTTATTTGTCCATATACCAAGGAAAATGGAAAAGAGTTTCTTAAAAAATGGAATAAACAATATACATATAGTGTTTATTGCAATGGACAACGAATTGGCACGAAGTTTGCGAAATAAAAAAAGTGAAAGGGGGAAAGGAGAAATGAAAGCGGTTTCCAAAATGAATATAAGGGGGATGAAACGATGTGGAGTATGATCGGTTTAATCGGCGGATTAGTGTTGTTAATCTTTTTGACGATGAGAGGAATGAACTTATTTATTGCTGCTCCGTTATGCGCGCTTATTGTCGCTTTGTTTAGTGAACTTCCGTTATTTCCGCAACTTGCTGGCGAAGGACAGGCGAATTTTGTTGGGAACTACATGGCTGGATTTTCTGGATTCGTTCAATCATGGTACTTAATGTTTTTACTTGGTGCAATTTTTGGAAAAGTGATGGAAGATAGTGGAGCAGCTCATAGTGTGTCGAAATGGGTTGTTGAAAAAATAGGTTTAAAACACGCAGCGTTAGCGGTTGTTGTTGCATGTGCAATTTTGACATATGGTGGCGTTAGCTTATTCGTTGTTGCGTTTTCTGTTTATCCGATGGCGGTTAGTTTGTTTAAACAAGCTAATTTGCCACGACGTTTCATACCAGCAACACTGGCATTTGGTTCGGTGACGTTTACAATGACATCTGCTGGGTCGCCTGAAATTCAAAATTGGATTCCGATTGAGTATTTGCACACATCACCATATGCAGGATGGGAAGTAAGTATTATTGTTGCAGTTTTTATGGCGTTGTTTGGCTATTGGTGGTTGAAGCGTATGATTAATCGAGCGGTAGCCAATGGCGAATATTTTATTGCTCGTGACGGAGATCCAACTGAGGAAAAGGCAAGACTTCTACCACACCCGCTTGCAGGGCTTATTCCACTGATCATTGTATTAGTCATTTCATTCGTCTTCCACGATTCATTAAAACAGTCGGCATTAATTGTCGCTTTACTTGGTGGGATTATCTCTGTTTATATACTAAACCGAAAATATTTTCAGAACTTCACAGGAGCACTATCAGAGGGAACGTTAGGAGCGTTGCTTGCGTTAGGAAATACAGCGGCAGTGGTTGGATTTGGAGGAGTGGCTAAAGCGGCACCTGCTTTTCAACTCGCGGTTGAAACAATCACAAATATTCCAGGTAGTCCACTTATTGGTAGCGCGATTGCAGTCAGTGTTATTGCCGGTATGACGGGATCGGCATCTGGAGGGCAAGCGATCGCTTTACCACTTATTGCACCACATTATTTAGACGTTGGAGTAAATCCAGAGGCATTACATCGCGTCGTGTCGATTTCGTCTGGGGCACTTGACTCATTGCCGCATAATGGATATGTCGTTACGACAATTCGGGCTATTTGTGGGGAAACGCACCAGGATGCATATAATCCAGTCGGAGCATTAACCGTCATCGTTCCATTGCTAGGCACAATATTAGCTATTATTTTATTTTCATTCGGATTAGGGATTTAAGGGGGAGCATATATGTTACAAGGTCGCGTAATGTTTATTACAGGCGCTGCTCGTGGCATCGGATTTGAAATAGCAAAAACATTTGCTAAGTACGGCGCAAAAGTTGTATTAACGGACATTCATGAAGAATCGGTACATCAAGCTGTTGCTACTTTATCATCACATGACGTGACCGGTATGGTTTGCGACGTCACGTCAGAAGAAGCATTAGATCGCTGTTTGCATCAAACGGTTGAGCGTTATGGCCGGCTCGATATTTTAGTGAATAATGCAGGCATGCAGCATGTGGCTTTGATTGAAGATTTTCCAACAGAAAAATTTGAAACACTCATTCGTATTATGCTTACTGCACCGTTTATGGCGATTAAGAAAGCTTTTCCAATCATGAAACAACAACAGTATGGTCGCATTATTAATATGGCGTCGATTAACGGATTGGTAGGATTTGCGGGGAAAGCAGCATACAATAGCGCTAAACATGGGGTTATTGGACTTACAAAAGTCGCTGCTCTTGAAGGGGCACCTTATGGAATTACCGTCAATGCACTTTGTCCCGGTTACGTTGATACCCCACTCGTACGTAATCAGTTAACTGATCTAGCAAAAACAAGAAACGTGTCACTAGAAGCCGTATTAGAGGAAGTTATTTATCCACTTGTCCCTCAGCGACGTTTATTATCTGTTGAAGAAATTGCTAATTACGCTCTATTTATCGGCAGTGATCAAGCGAAAGGGATTACAGGTCAAGCGATTGTCATTGATGGTGGTTACACAGCGCAATGATTGAAGCCCCCAAATCTTTTTGGGGGCTTCGATTGTTCAGCAAATAAACCAACTGTATCAGGAAACAACTCATTCTTTCTCTACAAACCGCTCCACTTCTCCTTCCGCAAGGTCTGTGATGTTTGCAATGTCTTTTACGCTCATCCTTTTTTCGCCATCGTTTGTACAAGGCGCTTCATCCCTTGTAGTTCATACGAAATCATCAATTCCATCACTTTCTCCATTCCATTCACCGCGCTTTGTAGCCTTCGTTCTTCTTCATCGGATCGTTAAAAAAGCCAAACAGCAACCGTTATGTCGCTTCATCTAATTCCATTCGGACAAGCATGCGTAAAAATTGCTTTTTCAGTTCTATCCGTTCATGTTCATCATTCGACAATATCATCTCTTTTCCTGCATACGAAAACATGCGCGACAGTCGGGAGGAGATGCTGAATACAACAAAAAACCCGAGCTCTTTTACAGAACTCGGGTTTTGCGATGATTCCGACTGGGCTCGAACCAGCGACCTCCACCCTGTCAAGGTGGAATTTATTATTTATATATAATTTTAATTAGTTTTATCTAACCTTAAAAAACCTTATTAAATCAATATTTTATTGATACCCATAGAAATTAACTTTTTATTTAATTATATCATTTTTTATCTTTTTTCACCTATTCCTCCGCCAAAATCCACACCAAATCCTCCAATTAATATGAAAAGCAAATAAAAAACGAGACTGTATATCATCCAGCCTCGTTTGTACCATTTAACCATTTAAGAAACACAGTTTTGCTTACTCTTAATTGTCTTCCGATTTTAACAACATGAAACTGTCCACTATTGAGTATGGTATTATGTCAAGAAAATAGACACGTAAAATCGAGAAAAACTTTAAAACCCTACTACCGCACTTCGTTTGGTGGCCTCTTGAGAAGGAGAAGTGTTTGGTAAACCCTTCCCCTCCTCAAGAGGAAAGATGTCCCTTATATCGTGACTTTGTGGAGAGAAGAGTTCACTGCTTTTTGCCTTGCTGATACATCTTCTCATATGCCATCGGAGATATGTACTCTTTAGCGGAATGAATTCGCTCGGAAAGACACCAGCCAACGATTTTACGAGAAAACAAATCCATGACCGAAGCTAAATACAGCCAGCCTTCTTTCGTCCAAATATACGTGATATCCGCCACCCATACTTGATTCGGCTCATCTGCTTCAAACTGCTGATTCAATAAGTTGGGATACACAGGCAAATGATGCTTCGAGTTTGTGGTTGCCTTATATTTTTTCTTTGTTTTTGAACGAATATCACCATCTTTCATGATTCTGGCGACCGTTTTTTGAGATACCTTAACCCCTTGTTTCTGAAGGATTTTTGTGATTTTTGGACTGCCATACGTTTCTCTTGACTCGATATGAATCTTTTTGATTTGCTTTTTCAATGCTTCCTGTCTTTTCTTTTGTTGACTTTCTGGTCGTTTGACCCATGCATAGTATCCACTTCTTGAAACGCCTAAGACTTCACACATCTTCGCCACGCGAAACTCCTTTCTATGCGTATGAATGAATGCATAAATTACTTCTGATTTTTGGCGAAGATGCTCATGGCCTTTTTTAAGATCGCGTTTTCCTCCTCCAGATCCCGAATACGTTTTTGAAGTTCACGCTTTTCACGATCTTCCGGCTTGAGGTTTCCACTCCCGACAAAGCTATGCTCAGCATCTTTTTTATAATCTGCTACCCATTTATGAAGCGTTTTTGGCGAAATATCGAGTTGTCTTGCGGTTTGAGCGACCGCCTTTCCTTCCTCAACCACTAATTTTACTGCATGTATTTTGAATTCTTTATCAAAACGTCTTGTCATTATAGACACTCCTCATCATTGATAGATTTACTGTACATTTCTCTATTCGTTGTGTCTATAATCTAGACTAACATCAAACTTTTTACTTTCTTTCCTAAATACCACGCTCCATAGACCCCGACAACAGCAGCAGTACCAATTAACATTACTTGTCCAACAC